>JBEPWY010000375.1:0-3680 GCA_041642185.1 Marivirga sp. | reverse complement strand
GGCGGTTTTCCAAATACTGAATTACGTACCTTAACTGATGTAAGGGTATTTGAATTTTTTGACTTCATTACTTTGGATGATGGTGAGCTTCCAATCGAGTTATTAGCTTCCAATGTTTTAAACCCTTTCCCAGAGAATCCGGATTACCAATATTTTAAAAGAACCTTATTATTGGAAAACGGACAGGTGGTCAACAAAAACAATACCCCGCGGAAAGACTATAAGCACAGCGAAGTCGGAACACCTGATTATTCTGATTTGTTACTTTCCAAATACATCTCAGTAATTGAGGTTACTAATCCTATGCATAGCCTCTGGAGCGATGGCCGCTGGAATAAACTCACCATGGCCCATGGGTGCTATTGGGGCAAATGTACATTCTGTGATGTATCATTAGATTATATAAAGATATATGAACCCATTGCCGCCAATTTATTGGTAGACAGAATGGAGCAGTTGATGGAACAAACTGGCGAGAACGGATTTCATTTTGTGGATGAGGCAGCCCCGCCTGCCTTAATGCGCTCAATGGCTTTAGAAATTATTAAAAGAGAACTTACTGTTACATGGTGGGCCAATATAAGGTTTGAAAAAGCCTTCAGCGGAGATTTATGTAAACTTTTAAAAGCTTCCGGCTGCGTGGCTGTTTCGGGCGGACTTGAAGTAGCTTCAGACAGGTTGTTGAAACTAATCCAGAAAGGAGTCAGCGTAGCACAAGTAGCGCAGGTAACCCGTAATTTTGCCGAAGCAGGCATAATGGTGCACTCATATTTGATGTTTGGCTATCCTACTCAAACCATACAAGAAACTGTTGATAGTCTCGAAATGGTAAGGCAGATGTTTGAAGTGGGAGTAATACAATCCGCATTCTGGCATCAATTCGCACTTACCGCTCATAGCCCAATTGGCTTAAATACTGCAGAATATGGCATAATCCCGGATTTAAAAGACAGCCCTTTTGCCAATAATGATATTCAGTTTGAAGACAGTACAGGTATAGATCATTCTCAATTCAGCTACGGATTAAGAAAATCTCTCTATAATTTTATGCAAGGCCAGTGCTTTGATATGCCCCTGCAGGAGTGGTTTGATTTTAAAATACCACGAACTTCCATACCTCCTAATTTTATATTAAATTGTCTGGAGCAGGAACAATCTGTTCATATAAAAGACAATGCCAAAGTGATATGGCTAGGAAGTCAACCACAGATAAGCAGCAATGGACAGTCAAAAAACAAAACGATGCTTACCTTCCATGATAAATCGGCCATTATAGAAATCGTATTGGAAAAAAGAAAAGCAGAATGGTTGTCCGTGCAATTAAAAGAACTGTCTGCAGGGGCTGTGACCTATGCTTCTATAAGACAAAATTTTGAAACTAGTTTGAGTGGATTTGAGCAATTTTGGCATTCAGAAGAAATCCAGGATTTAAGAGATAATGGATTATTGATTCTGTAAAATAAATTCTGCCAAATATTTAAAAACAACGTAATCAGCATTATTTTTTATATATTCAAATAGCGTTTCTCAAACAACAGCTTATTGCCTTTAATTAAATATTATGGAATTTGATTATGACTACATCATTATTGGAAGTGGATTTGGTGGCTCAGTTAGTGCATTAAGGCTTTCACAAAAAGGTTATAAGGTTCTTGTAGTAGAAAAAGGAAAGTGGTATCAATCAAAAGATTTCGCAAAAACCAACTGGAATTTACGAAAATGGTTATGGTTACCATCGCTACGTTTTTTCGGTATTATGAAGCTCACTGTTTTCAGACATGTTGCCATTTTATCCGGAACTGGTGTAGGGGGAGGCTCGCTTGTGTACGCCAACACATTACCAGTACCTAAAACTGCATTTTATAAAACCGGTTCATGGGCCAATTTAAAAGACTGGGAGACTGAATTAAAACCTTATTACTCCATAGCCCACAAAATGTTGGGGGCTGCTGAAAACCCGGAATTATTTGATGGAGACCTTGCACTTCAAAAGCTAGCTAAAGAGCGTAATATTATCAATCAATTTGAGCCAACTAAGGTAGCTGTGTATTTTGGTAAGCCGGGAGTTGAGGTAGAAGACCCATATTTTGGTGGAAAAGGCCCTAAAAGGACAGGTTGCATTTTTTGTGGTGGTTGTATGACAGGCTGCCGTTATGATGCTAAGAACACGCTGGATAAGAATTATTTATATCTTGCTCAGCAAGAAGGTGCTGATATACTAGCCGAACAGGAAGTAATTGATGTGAAGCCCATTGGAATTAAAGATGGATCAGATGGTTACCATGTTCAGCTTCAATCCAGTACTAAGTTCTTTAAATCAAAAAAATCGCTTACAGCAAATGGGGTGATTTTTTCTGGCGGGGTAATGGGTACAATTAAATTATTGTTAAAACTGAAGAAAAAAGGCTCATTATCACTCCTTTCCGATAAAACGGGTGAAGAAATAAGAACCAATAATGAAACATTGATCAGCGTATCTAGTCTGGATAAAAATATTAATGTCTCTAAAGGGGTGGCCATTGGAAGTATTTTACATACTGATGAAAACACGCATCTTGAGATTTGTCGATATTCTGAAGGTTCCGGCTTTTGGAAGTTATTGCATTTACCCATGTCACAGGGAAACACTATTCTTAAAAGGATAGGGAATACCTTTGTGAATATGTTTAAGTCGCCTATCCGTTATTTCAGAACCTACTGGCTCAACAGCTGGTCAAAACGAACGGTTATTTTATTATTTATGCAGTCAGTTGACAGCACCATTAACTTCAAAAGAGGATTACTCGGCAATATGGTTTCGAAAGTGGGAAATGGAAAACCACCGAGTCCGGACATCCCGGAATCTGCCCAACTAACAAAAGATTATGCCAAAATAATCAATGGGAACGCCACTGCCTTTTCTCTGGAAACTCTGGCAGGAATTCCTTCAACAGCACATATTTTGGGAGGGGCTGTTATGGCTGAAAACTCTAAAAAAGGTGTGATTGATAAGAATAACAATGTTTTTGGTTATAAAAACATGATGGTAATAGATGGCTCCATGATATCGGCCAACCCGGGTGTTAACCCTTCATTGTCTATTACCGCCATCGCTGAGCATGCAATGGATCAGGTTTCGGAAAAGACAAAATTACAAGCTGATTTTGGCAAGGTTTAAAACAAAGACTATTAAGAGTTTTATTTCAATTATAGAGGGCTTGTTAGTATTCTTATTTTACCTTGAGGTCAAAGTATATTGACAATAGTCGAAACATCAATTGACAAAACAAAAATTTCAGTTTTCGTAATAATTAGTTGCAATTGGAAAGCTTAAGTGTAAAACTGTAAAGCAACTTCTATCTCAGCATTAAAAGAGAGGCATAATTTAAACCAGGACTCAAACCCCTTAAAAACTAAAGCGAAAGTTTATAATTGAACTTAAGATAGAAGATATTCTTTTTTAATAAAAGAACAATAACCAAACCAGTACCAAAAGCGGCAATAAGAAAGGTATAGAGTACCTAATAATATAACCAAAGAAAGATGGCATTTTGATTCCAACCTGTTCTGCAATTGATTTCACCATAAAGTTGGGGCCGTTTCCGATATAGGTCATAGCTCCAAAGAAAACTGCCGCAATGGAGATAGCTTTCAGATCTAATACTGAACCGGCGTATACACCCCCGTTGGCAAAATCTATT
>JBEPWY010000374.1:0-3688 GCA_041642185.1 Marivirga sp. | reverse complement strand
GTATTCATTTACCCAACAAAAATCTGGTAAACAAAAAAGCCCGATAACAAAAATACCGGGTCTTTATAAATTTAAATTTTGAACAATTTACTTAGTTCGCATATGAAGATCTCTTTGAGGGAAAGGGATTTCAATATCATTAGCGTTAAAGGCATTGTTAATTGCTTCCATATTGTCCCAATACACGGGCCATAAGTTGTCAGTAGCTGTCCAGCATCTAATGCTAAGATCTAAAGAGCTATCTCCAAAGCTGTTGAACCTTACCACAGGAGCAGGTTCTTCGTTAATTCTTTCGTCTTTAGCCAATGTTTCCAACACTATGCTTCTTACTATGTTAATATCAGATCCATAAGCTACACCTACTGCCATATCTACTCTTCGGGTATCTTTAGCGGTTAAATTACTTACATTAGAGTTAGCCAGTGAGCCGTTTGGCATAATTACCAGTTGATTGTCAAATGTTCTTAAATGAGTATGAAGTATGTCTATTTTTTCTACTACACCTAAAAAGCCCTGTGCATTTATTATGGAGTCTACTTTGAAAGGTTTGAAAGTTAAAATCAATATTCCTCCAGCAAAATTGGAAAGACTACCCTGTAGAGCAAGACCAATTGCTAAGCCTGCAGCTCCCAGTACACCTAATAATGCAGCTATTTTCACATCCAGTGTTTGGGCAATAATGAGCAGTAAAACTATATATAAAACAAAGCGGACCAGATTGGTTAAAAAGCCATTTAAAGATTGTTCAATATTCCACTTTAAAAATCCTTTTTGAATGCCCTTCATTATATATACGATGGCAATTCTACCAATGATGAATATCAGAACCACCTTAATAATAGCTATTCCTAATTCTATACCATAAGCCTGTATTTTTTCTAATACATCAGGATCTAAATTTTCGAACATAATACTTTTTAATTTATTTAAATGTCAAATATATAAAATTTTCATCAGTTCGATAAACATCTTCAGCAGGCTAATGTTTAAAGAGGTGGTGATAATATCGCAACAAAAAAAAGAGCCAGTCTTAAGCTGGCTCTTTTTAATAATATTATAGATTTTATTTTCTTATGCTTTAAGCAAGTATTTTTCAAATGGAACATGTTCCAGATCGAAAGCTTCAGCTACTGCACTATAAACAACATCACCTTTTATGATATTTAAACCTAAAGCTAAATCTCTGTTTTCCTGACAAGCTTTTACCCATCCTTTGTTAGCTAACTGCATAGCATAAGGTAAGGTAGCATTTGTTAAAGCCAAAGTAGAAGTATAAGGTACAGCTCCCGGCATGTTGGCAACACAATAATGCACTACATCATCAATAATATAGGTAGGATCCTGGTGGGTAGTAGGTTTACATGTTTCTATACAACCACCCTGATCAACAGCAACATCCACTAGTACAGTACCTGGTCTCATTTCTTTTAGCATATCACGGGTGATCAAATTAGGTGCTTTGGCGCCAGGGATTAATACAGCTCCAACTATCAAATCACTTACTTTGATCATTTCGCGAATATTATATTCATTAGACATGAATGTATTCACGTTGGCAGGCATTACATCATCTAAATAACGTAATCTTTGCAAATTGATGTCCATGATAGTTACATCAGCTCCCATTCCGGCAGCCATTTTTGCAGCATTGGTACCTACTATTCCAGCACCCAAAATTAAAACCTTTGCAGGTCTTACTCCAGGTACGCCTCCTAATAAAATCCCTCTTCCTTTTAATGGCTTTTCAAGGTATTTAGCACCTTCCTGAATAGACATTCTTCCGGCTACTTCAGACATTGGAATCAATAATGGCAAACTCCTGTCAGGCTTTTCTACAGTTTCGTATGCCAAACAAATCGATTTACTTTTAATCATTGCATGTGTTAGAGGCTCATAAGAGGCAAAATGGAAATAGGTGAAAACTAACTGGTCTTCTCTAATTAAATTATATTCCTCTTCAATAGGCTCTTTTACCTTCATTATCATTTCAGCCTTTGCATAAGTGCTTTCAATATCCGGTAATATTTGTGCTCCTGACTCGATATAATCTTCGTCCATAAAGCCACTACCTTCTCCAGCTGTGCTTTGGACAAATACTGAATGTCCTTGTTTTACAAATTCTTGTGTGCCCGCCGGTGTTACTGCCACTCGGTTTTCGTTATTTTTGATTTCCTTAGGTACCCCAATGATCATAATTGTGCAATTTTTAAATGTGATATCGTGGCGCAAATATAATTAAGTAATAAGAATTAATAGACCATGAAGCACTTTTTTTAACCTAATGTAAAAGAGATTTTTTTAATCAATTTAATATTTTATTTCGAGGATGATGTCATTGTTTATATTTGGTAAAACAATGTATTGGCAAAATCATAAATTGTAATTTATAATTTTAGCAATTGTGAGATGTTGTTAAAAATCTTGAGATTAATCATTGGGGTTTGAAACCGTCATCATTTTGGTTATTTTTGTTGAACTGACTTAAATAGTAAGGTGGTATATTTTAATTAAAAAGCGCTATATGGCAAATTCAAAAATATCAAAAAGCACTAATCAGAAAATAAATGCAGATGACGTTCTGAAGGATTATCAAATTGCCTGTGAAAGCAGACAAGCCAGTTTGATAGGAAGGAAAGAAGTGTTTATGGGTAAGGCTAAGTTTGGTATTTTTGGTGACGGTAAAGAAGTTGCTCAATTAGCCATGGCTAAAGTCTTCCAAAATGGAGATTTCAGGTCTGGTTATTACCGTGACCAAACTTTTATGTTTGCCATAGGTCAATTATCCATTCAGGAATATTTTGCTCAATTATATGCGCATACTGATGTAAATGCAGAGCCTGCTTCCGCAGGTCGTTTAATGAATGGTCATTTTGCTACCAGAATGCTGGATGAAGCGGGTGAGTATACAGATTTAACAAAATCTAAAAATAGTTCTTCCGATGTTTCTCCAACAGCTGCCCAAATGCCACGATTATTAGGTTTGGCTTTTGCTTCCAAATTGTTCAGAGAGAATAAAGAGTTACACAAAAAAGAATTTAATAAATATTCTATTAAAGGTAATGAGGTAGCTTTTGGTACCATAGGCAATGCCTCTACCAGTGAAGGAATGTTTTATGAAACAATTAATGCCGCTGGCGTATTGCAGGTACCTATGTTGGTTTCTGTTTGGGATGACCATTATGGTATTTCAGTACCCCAGGAATTTCATACCACTAAAGGCAGTATTTCAGAAGTTTTAGCGGGCTTCCAAAGAACTAAAGATAAAAAAGGATATGAAATGCTGACCGTAAACGGTTGGGATTATGAAGCCTTACATGAAACCTACAGGAAAGCCGCGAAAATATCAAGAGAAGAACATGTGCCTTCTTTAGTTCATGTGCAGGAGCTTACTCAGCCCCAGGGCCATTCTACCAGTGGATCACACGAAAGATATAAATCGAAAGAAAGGCTGAAATGGGAAGCCGAGCACGATTGTATAGTGAAATTCAAATCGTACATCCTAGATAATAAATATGCTTCTGAAGAGCAATTAAATGAAATAGAAGAACAAGCAAAAAAGACTGCTAAAGAAGCGAAAGAGGCTGCCTGGAAAGCATTTATCAATGATATTAAGGATGAGCAGAAAGAGGCCCTTCAACTTTTAGCTAATTTTCAGGAAAGCGCCGAGGCCAAATCTGAAATAGAAAAT
>JBEPWY010000373.1:0-3743 GCA_041642185.1 Marivirga sp. | reverse complement strand
TGATGGTGCCCTCATATAATAATTGTTCAGGCAATAAATTATATTTCTCCATCGGAAAACGGTGGTTCTCCGGCAAAGGATGTGCGTATTCTTTTCTGTAGGCAATTTTTAGCATAAAAAAGTGTTATTACGGAAATAACACCTGAGCAGTAAGCTTGTTACAATTTTCTAACGTAATATCAATCATATTCTTCTTCTTCATCTGATTGAAAAGAATATAAAGTTGTATCTAAATCAAGTTCATCTTCATTAAAATCTTTAATAAATTTATTGATCACATCATCGGTTACTTCGTCAACATTTAAACCGATATCAAGCCCAATACCTTCATCTCCTCCACTGTCCATATCCACATGCTCCTGAACTTTCACAGCATCCTCATCCTCCAGCTCGTCAATCATTTCAGCAATATATAGACCTATTTCTTCCTCCATACTATCCTGGGTTTTAAAATCGCCATTTTCATCTTCCTGAAATTTTATCGGTTTAAAATTAGGAAACTTCTGTGCCGCCTTATGCTCAGCCAATTCATATACCTCACTTGCATGATGTAATCTTAGCGTATAAATAACAGCATCGAATATAGCTTCACTACCTTCGTATTTACCGATAAATTTAAAATTTTTATACTCCTCATTATTATCTTCAGAGTCTACCAAAACAAAACTATTTTTGCTATTGGCTATTTGCTCTTTCAGTTGAGCTATTTCCTGTGGATCAAATGTCGGGTTCAATGCCTTCATAATATAATGTCGTTAAGCGATATTTAATTTACAAATATTTTCAATAAATCACAATAAATATACTACGCAGGCTTTCTGGCCAATGCTTCAAAAATTCCATTCACTAAAGCGAGAATAATACCGAACAGCAATGCCCACCAAAATCCATCCACTGAAAAGCCCTGCGCAAAATAATCAACCAACAAAATCATTATAGCATTGATTACAAGCAAAAACAATCCTAGTGTAAATACGGTAATTGGGATTGTAAGTATGGTTAAAAGTGGTTTAAGTGTTGCACTAAATAATGCTAATAAAACGGATACCCATAAAGCTGTCAGAAAACCATCAATATGTGCCCCCGGTAAAAGATAAGCGGCAACAATAACTGAAAGAGATGATAAAATAAGCTTAATTAAGAAATTCATTTATTTATATTTAATGGTAAAGAAAGTAATAGAAATGATTATAACAAAGTTAAATTGTATCAAACTAAGTATTTGTGCAACTAATAAATAAAATCCTCATCTAGATACCGTTCTTTTATTATACTTAAATGATGATTCCAATGCCCTGCTACAATATGCCAAAGACTTGCTACTGATACTTCATTGCTATCCATTTTCCCGATGACATCAAACACACCTACGGGAGTCATTGCCAGAAAGTTTAAATTGCTTTTTCTTTGGTACTTAAAATCATCTTGTATTTGGGTAAGGCTAATATGATCAGACTGAATATTTTCAACATAAGCATCTTCATTAAAGCCTGGCATATTAGCGGTTTCTCCTCTGCTGATCATGAGAGCTCTAACGGACATTATTCTTTCTACATCCAGACAATGCAGCAAGACTTCCTTGAGAGTCCATTTTCCTTCGGCATAACTATAATTTAAAATTTCATTGTTTAATTGCTTTAGAAATAAATCTATTTCAACTAATTGCTTATTAAGTGAATCTTTAACAGGATGTTTTACAGAGTTGACATATCGGTTGTAAAAAGGAGCGTGCTTTAAAATCATATCAATCATCAAAATTTGGAAATAAAAAAAGGGAATAAATTCCCTTAAAATTATCAAAATTTTATTGCTACAGCTTATTTTTTATCTTTTTTTAACGCATCCATTTCTTTGGAAATTTCTTTTGCCCTTGCCATTTTCTCATCGGCCTTTCTTCTGTCAACCGTACTTAATTTATGATATTCCTCCATCATCCTCTTATATTGATCGCTCAATTTTTGATGCTTGGATTTTGTCTTAAATAAATTGAAGAAATTATACATAACAACTGATTTTTATGATTCAAGTGTATGTATATATACCTTGTTTTAATGAATAAAGTTGCACAGTTAAATCGATAAGAATTATTAGTTTAAAAGAAAATATTCCTTTTAAAGCTTTAAAAGACTCTCATAGATATTATCACATAGGGAGAACCAGACACAATAAAACAAAGGAGGGGATAAATATCGTTCGAACTTTATTTAGGATTTTTATTTAAAGCATCCATTTTTTTGGCTACTTCTTCCGCTTCGGCCATTTTATCATCTGCCTTTTTTCTATCAACAGTACTTAGCTTATGGTATTCGGTCAGGAGCTTTTTATATTGTTCATTTAATTTCTCTAATTCCGATTTCGACTTGAATAATCCAAACATATTTTTTTTATTTAGATAACACCCATTTCCCTATTATTGTTTAGGGAAATAACAGAAAGAGCCTCTTTATAGAAATTCAGCATTGGCTCAGATGAATCAGGTAAATGAGAAACAGGCACATGAACACTGAATTTAATGAAATGATTGTTATTTTGGTGCAGCAGCATTTCCGCTTTAGTCAACTCTGTAATGGCTTTGTAATTATTCGGTTTGTATAAATATTCCCAGGGGGATTCATTTACACAAAAACAAACATCCTCTCTATCGGAAAATTCATCAATTAATTCTTCCCCATATTGTTCGCAGTATTTACCTTGAAGATGGATGGTAAATGAAACAAAATGACCCCAATAAAACATACTACGGAAGGCCAAAATATCCTTTTTCGTAAAAAAAGCAGGATAATCCAACATGATATAAGGTAAGTATTTATAATTCTCTCCTTTGGATATCTTACCATTTAAGATATTGACCTCTTTAGGTAACAATATATCTTCCTCCTTGAGCAACTGTTGTATAGACTGTTCAAATTCTCCCATTAAACCTGTCACCTTTTCCATTATCCTATTTTTTATCAACAGAATGTAAGGATCCTCAGCTATATCCAGTTCTTGTAATGAAAATAATGCCATGAAGAAAGAACGACTACACTGAAAGCTTGTTTAAAATTGATCTGGTTTCTGAATAATTTTTAACACAACTTCATGAGGGTCATTATCTTTGTCAACTAGTTTAATTTTAACCATAGGGTTATCTGCCATTATTTTATCCTCAATTTCTGTTATTTTACAACCGCTCAATTTACCTTCAATTTCAGAAGACAATTCCTTAATAGCCTTAGCGATTTCTACTTCCAGTTGGCTCGGATTATATTGTTTAGTAATCATATTCTTTTGTTTATTAGCTTAAATCTAAAATAAAATATACTTAAAAAAAGGTTAAACTTAAAAAAATCAGCTTTTGCACTTTAATCATGAAGGTTGTTATGCCATTAACTTAGTTAAACTGGGTAAACTACCAGCGTATTAATGCAGAGCCCCACGTAAATCCACTACCAAAAGCAGCAAGACAGACTAAATCTCCTTTTTTCAATCTACCTTCTTCCCATGCCTCGCTCATAGCAATAGGGATAGATGCTCCTGTAGTATTACCATACTTTTG
The DNA here is from genome assembly GCA_041642185.1 of Marivirga sp. Lineage (GTDB taxonomy): Bacteria > Bacteroidota > Bacteroidia > Cytophagales > Cyclobacteriaceae > Marivirga. The sequence goes on along the minus strand of JBEPWY010000373.1, from coordinate 205 downwards.
GATATTATTAAAAACATTGTCATCTCCGAGTCCCAATTTGCTTTGAATAAATTTGGATATCCTCAGATTAGCCTGATGTGGAATAAGCATATCAATATCACTTGATTTAAGGTTGTTCTGATTAAGTGCTTCTTCGATTACTTCATGAAATCGAACCACAGCATGTTTAAAAACCATATTTCCATTCATATAGACTTTATAGCCT
>JBEPWY010000372.1:0-3737 GCA_041642185.1 Marivirga sp. | reverse complement strand
CTGAAAACGAAAAAGCAGTTATTCCTGCAAAAGATGCCAAAACTGAAATTAGGTCACAGGAAGAAGCAGAAACTCCTCCTGCGGAGACTATAACTTTCTGTTTAAGACTTGATGGCCGGGAAGACAGGCATTTACCTGCTTTAATGGGCAACCAAGCCCAGAGTATTTATGCAAATGGCAGAGATGGCTTTAATTGGAGTCTACCAGCCGCATCTACCGGTGATGAAGATTACGGAATATTAGCTGATGGAACTATTTTTGCCAAGGAGGCATTCCTGGAAAAATGGGGCATGACTTCAAAGGTGGAGATTAAGGCTCCATTTACCAGCTGGCAGGCTGAACCGATGCAAAGGGTAGACATGGATGGAGAAATCGCCTATGTTTACAATGCAGACGTTGACTAAAGAAAATAACCCCTTGTTAAAAAACACGGGGTTTTTTATTTTACTGTTGACATATTTTAAAAAATTATGTATAATAATATGATAGTTTATTATTGAAATATCAAAAAAGTACATTAACAAAAAAATATATGAATTATGAAAAAGTATGTTGCATTTATCTTAACGCTATTTTTAGCTTTACCGGCTATAGGGCAGTTTAGAGATAACTTTAATGTTTCTCTATTCTCAGGAGCTTACATTGCTCAACAAAATGCCTATAACCGAGGTGGCTGGTATGGTGTTTATGCTGAATATATGCCAATTAAAACTTATAATGGTTTTAATTTTGGTTTTTGCGGAGTTTTCAGTCAGACTGGATTCAAAAGCAATGACAGTATAAGTACTTATCGGGGATCTAGTACAGATTTTGGTGGTGGCTTAGCCGCTGGCAAATATGTAGAATTTCTAAGTGCTACTCACTCTGCTTATTTTGGCTCTAATCTTATGATTAAAAGCAGTCAGGACCGCGGCACAGGCTTATCCGTTCAAGAAAATGGTGGGCTAGGAGAGTACACTATGAAGCAAAAGGATTTATTGTTAGCAGGGGAAATAAATATTAATCTCCTTAAAACCTTTGGTTTTAGAGAGAATCTTTTTCCCAGGACTCAATTAAGGTTAAGTTTTCAAACACCTTTAAAGTCACAAAAAAATTCTTTTTGGAATGATTCTCCGATTAAAGAATCACAACTTTGGAACAAATCAGCCTATGGAGTTGAGTTTAAACAAAGTATAGTTCAGTTTGGAACTTTTACTTTACTTGAACCAAAGCTTTATACTGGCTATTACCATTATCGTGGTGATGGAAGTAATTGGTTTGCTATTGGTCCAGAGTTGGCGCTAAAAAAACGAGGCTGGGATGATTTTCTATCTTTTTACTTTTTAGTAAAAAAACAGATAGGCGATTATGAGCCCAACTTAAACAGCACCCAATTTGTTTTTGGGGTAAATATTATGCCGTTTAACTTTAAAAAGTATTAAAAGAAATTGAAAAAAATTGTTGAACTTAAAAATTTTAAAGAAATGAAAAAAATTATTTATCTACTGATTTTTGCGGCTATATTTATTAGCTGTGACAGATTAAATCAGAGCAAAAACAAGAGCTCTGAAACTACTGAATTTCAAAAGGCTAAAATTGAAAAAGAATCTTCTAATGTCAAAATCGCCCGACTGGAGGAAAGGTTGAAATGTCTGACAGATGAAAACGAAAGACTTCAAAGGGAGCTAGCTAAGTGCTTGGGTGAAGAAGTAAAACCGGTCGTGAAAAAAAAGACTGCCGCTAAAAAAACTACTTACACTCCGGCGCCGAAAAAGGAGGTTAAAAAAGATCCTGTTAAAAAATCAGCATCGACTACCAAAACTGTTAAAACAGATCCTGTAAAAAGAGATGCAACAGCTGGTAAAGCAAATCTTGAATATCTGCGGCAAGGAGGCGAAATAATATTTTGCGTCAGAGCCAATGAAAGAGAGGATCTTTATTTCCCGCATTATGCAATGATGCAAAATGTTTCGTTTAATCAGCCTGTCATTGATAATCAGGTAGATGGCTATAACTGGAAGGTTGAGCCAACTGAGTTTTACGAAGGGGATTACGGTGTAACTGTTGATGGCACCTTTTATGTCAGTGACGAGTTAATACAGAAGTCCTTACAAGCCGGTAGCCTGCAGTTTAATAATGTTGTGGAGATAAAAGCTCCATACACAAAGTGGGAACTAAGGAAAATGTATCTTGCTGATGGCTTCTGGTTGTTCGATACACAATAAAACAATCAGAAGTACAACCCCTGAAATATATTCAGGGGTTTTTTTATATTGACAAATTATTATATATATGATATTATAATATTGACAAATAAAATAATAAATAGTACAATTATTGGTTATTTATGAAAATTGCATTTATAGGACAAAAAGGAATGCCTACCAAAAATGGAGGCGTAGATCGTCATGTGGAGAATTTGGCTATTTTTTTGGTGCAAAAAAACCAAGAAGTTGTTGTTTATAATAGAAAGAGCTATCTTCCTGAAAAAATAGGGAATTGGAAGGGTGTAAAATTAATACACTTACCTTATATAAATAATAAAAACTTAGCTGCTATTACTCATGGCTTTTTAGCTACCTTTGATGCAATATTCAGAAAAGTTGATGTAATTCATTATCATGGCATAGGGCCTTCACTTTTAGCCTGGATTCCAAGATTACTTTCACCTAAAACAAAAATAGTCTCTACTTTACATAGTTTTGATTATGGTAATGATAAATGGGGGTCATTTGCAAAGCTAATGTTAAAGCTTGGCGAAAAGACTATGTGCAAATATGCCCATGAGGTAATTGTGTTAACTGATTTAATGCATGACTATCTTATGCAAAGACATGGAAGAGAGAGTTATGTTATCCCAAATGGTGCTTATGTTGAAAAAACAGAAAATGACGATTTATTAAAATCATTTGGTTTAGAAAAGAATAAATATATTATAACTGTATCAAGATTAATAAGATTAAAGGGTCTACAATATTTAATAGAGGCATTCAATAAATTAGAAAATAAGAATATAAAACTAGCTATCGTAGGAGACGGTGAATATATGAAAACCTTAGAAAAATTAGCTGAAAATAATCCTAATATAGTATTCACTGACAATCAAACTGGCAAAGAATTAAGACAATTATATTCTAATGCAAAGCTTTTTGTTCAATCATCTGAAATGGAGGGATTATCAATATCACTGCTTGAAGCTATGGCCTATGGCTTGCCTTCTTTAGTTAGTGATATTAACGCCAATAAAGAAGCTGCTCAAGATACAGCATTTTACTTTAAAACAAAAAATGTTGGTGATTTAGAAAACAAATTGAAGGAAGTATTACAAAATGAAACTGAATTAAAAGATAAAGCTGAGATGGCTAAAAAAAGAGCAGAAACTATATATAACTGGAACAAGATATCACAAGATACCTTAGAAGTTTATGAACACAAAAAATAATTAATAATTTATATAATAATTAGTAATTTAGTATTTTAACAATTTAATATTACAGGCGAAGGAGGCCTGAAGACCATGAAGAAAATGAAATATTTTTTAATTCTTGCAATTGTCAGTTCGCTTTTTATAAGCGGATGTGAGTGGGTTGAATATGAAGGCCCAGATCAAAATCAGGAAACTGATGAAAATGTGGATTTAATACTTAAATCCGCCTCTGGTTACAGCTCTGATGTAGGTCAAATTTACGTGCAACAGGGTGTAGGAACTGTACTAAAATGCGTCGGCGTTAGCTCACCAGTCGTATCTGCCAGCTGGG
>JBEPWY010000371.1:0-3763 GCA_041642185.1 Marivirga sp. | reverse complement strand
AGCTGTGGTATGGATAAGGTGAATTATACGGTAAAAGAAATTTCAAGTGGAACAGACGCCCTTATCATCGGTCTGCAGCCGCTCAATGATAGCATCGTTTGGGCAAGCGGAACAAATGCCACCATATTGAAAAGCGAGAATGCAGGAGAAAGCTGGAAGAAATTCACTTATGAGGAAGCAGATAGTCTGCAATTCAGGGATATTCATCCTATCAGCGATAAAGAAGCTATTGTTTTAAGTTCAGGTGAGGGGAAAGCCAGTCAGATATTTTATTTTCATGAAGAAAGCGGTTGGCAAAAAACATTTCAGATGAAGGCGGAAGATGGTTTTTTAGATGCTGTTCAGTTGTGGGGCAACGGACAAGGGCTTGCTTATGGCGATGCAGTTGACTCTTTAGCCTACATTTTAAAAACCACTGATTTTGGTAAGAGCTGGATGCGCATACCTACTACACCGGTTGCTGGCGAGGGCGAAGGCGGGTTCGCCTCCAGTGGAAGCAATATTACGTTGGCTGATGATGGACAGGCATGGATTGGTACAGGTGCCGGTGGCAGCGCAAGAGTACTGTATACTGCTGACTACGGCAGAAGCTGGACTGCTTATGACACACCTATGATTAAAGGCGATGCAGCGGGTATTACAGCCATTAAATTTATGAAAGGCAACCTTTGGATAGTCGGAGGAGATTTGGGCATTTCAGACCAACTTCTTGATAATATTTATTATTCTGATGATAAGGGTTATGGCTGGAAACTACTGGAAGGACACCAAACCAAAGGCTCCTTCTATGGAATGGCTATCGCTCAATATCAGGAAAATAATCTATTGATAGCCTGTGGACCCAATGGTGCAGAGCTTTATTTAGCTGGCCAAAATGCATGGAAAACTATAAGTGATAAAAACCTCTGGACCGCCACCTTTATTGACAACCAAACAGCTTTGATAGCAGGTAAAGAGGGTGTGATTTTAAAAGTGATTTTTGATTGATTAGGTAAGATGTAAAATCCGGGCTTGCAATGTTTTTCTTTTGGGAATTCACTATTTCAATAATGTGAATCATCATCCTCGTGCAGGTGAGGATCTGACCATTTCAACTGCAGGTTGAAATACTTATAATTTAAAAGCTCATTTTCTCTGTTATGACAATAGAATTCTCCAGTGTTAAGCAACATACCTTAATGATTATGAAACTCCGTTTCATTCATCAGATCCCCACCTGCGTGGGGACGTGCTGCCAACTCGTCAACTTGCCTAACTTGAAAACCTGCTAACTTCTAAAATTATTTAGTCAAGTAAGGCAACAACTCCTCCAAAGCATTTTTCCTTGATCCCTTAATGAGTATAGTGCTGCCTTGTTTTAAAGGATTTTCTTCCAGATAACTTATAAAATCTGCTTTATCTTTAAAGAAAACACCAAATTTATCCGTCTTTTGGGCGGCCTGGATAAGCTCCCCTATATAAAACCGTTTGCTCACACCTAAATCAACGGCTATTTCTCCTATTTTTTCATGTTCCAATTCTGTAGAATCACCTAACTCCATCATATCTCCCAAAATCACTACAGAATCGGCATGCTCAGCTGAAGAAAGGCTCTTTATTGCCACTTCCATTGAATCCGGATTGGCATTATAGGCATCTAATACAATATTATAACGCCCGGTTTTTATTAGTTGAGAGCGGTTTTCTTCAGGTTCAAAATTTGATACCGCTCTTTCGGCATCTTCCTTGGGTACTTTAAAATATTGCGCCACACATAATGCGGCCGCTACATTTACAAAATTATATGTCCCAACTAAATTTGTACTGATCTTGGTATTGGATTTTGTTTCAAGTTCCAGAAAAATACTACCTGGCAGAGGGGCGGCTTCATAATCATCCCCTTCATTCGGGTAAGTCACCGCATTGTCAAATCGTTTTGACATATTCTTAAGCACAGAATCCTCTGTATTGATAAAAGGAACACCTTCATTTTTTTTGATATAATCATAAAGCTCGCTTTTGGCCACGATAATATTCTCAAACCCTCCAAATTCACCTATATGGGCCTTACCAATATTGGTAATTAAACCGTGCGTTGGCTTGGCTATTTCACAATAGAATGCAATTTCCCCAATATGGTTAGCTCCCATTTCTATAATGGCCATTTCGTAAGATTTATCCACGGAAAGTATGCTAAGAGGTACTCCGATATGATTGTTCAGATTACCACGAGTGGCAAAAGTCTTATATTTGGCAGAAAGTGCCACCTGCATCAGTTCTTTGGTAGTGGTTTTACCATTAGAGCCTGTTATTCCTATTACAGGAATATTTAGCTGGTCTCTGTGAAAAGAAGCCAGTTCCTGCAGACTGCTAAGTGCATCCTCCACCAGAATAATTTCTTTTTTTTCCTCAAAATGATCAGCTTCATCCACTACAACAGCAATTGCCCCTTCAGCAAGTGCTTGTTCCGCAAATAGGTTGCCGTTAAAATTAGGTCCTTTTAAAGCAAAAAACAGGTCTCCCTTTTTTAATTTGCGTGTATCAGTGCAAATACCAGAACTTTGAAGGTATAATTGATAAATTTGATCAATATTGGCCATAGCAAAACGTTTCTACAAATCTAAAAAAATGTTAAAGCTTCTAATTAATTTCATCATAAAAATTAATAATGATTATGGTCAGCTAATCTTTTTCTTTTAGAAGAGATAGTATTCACGCAATCGACAGGCTGTTGTTATTGTTTCCGGCTTTTAATTAGGCCATTTTCCTCCCTGAAGCCTTTAAATAGATAATTTAACCTTCGTTGGATGTAATACGTGGCTCAGATCAAATATATTTTTTACTTATACCGTTAATTATAGATTGAAAGAAATGTAAATTTGAAGCATGCGGATTTTATTTAGCTTAATTTTCTTGTTCCTCTTCCTACAAAATGTATTAGCTCAATGGCAGTTTCAGTCTTTTCATGATACCCCTGTAATAGGCGCTGATAATGCACAAGTTTTATACCCATGGGCCGGCGGATTAAATGGTGTGCAGTATAGTCAGATGGACATCAATAATGATGGAGCTACAGACATTATAGCTTTCGATCGTTCCAGTGGAAGGGTGTTATGCTTTCTACATAAAAACAACAGCTACCAATATGCACCGGATTATGGATTCTTTTTTCCAGAAGAAATATCCAATTTCCTGATTATGAAAGATTATGACGGAGATGGAAAGGCAGATATATTTACTGCAGGAAATTTGGGAATTACAGCATTCAAAAACATCAGCACAGGAAAAATTCCTCTCTGGGAGCGAGCATTGGATTTTATCAGTTATGAAAGCCTAAGTGGTAATAATGTGAACCTTCAGGTAAATAATAATGACTATCCGCATATAGCAGATATAGACGGAGATGGCGATCTGGATATTTTCAACTTTAATTTCTCCGGCCTGGAAAGCAGAATTATCTTTTATAAAAATGAAAGCATGGAAACAACCGGAAAAGCAGGTATTGACCATTTTAAAGTCGTAGATAATTTCTGGGGAGAAGTGGAAGATTGCGACTGTGGCGTTTTTGCCTTTGGGAATGAGGAATGTACCTCAACCTTAGGAAAAAAAGATGAGGGTGAACATGCGCAACATGCTGGCGGAAAAAGCATTCTTATTTATGATTTTGAAAATGACGGTCAGATAGAGCTTATCACGAGCCATGAAGAATGCTCGGAACTATATTCCTTTACCGGTAATCAACAAAGCGGCATTTTCCCCATATACAATAGTTTCACCTCCAACT
>JBEPWY010000370.1:0-3764 GCA_041642185.1 Marivirga sp. | reverse complement strand
CGTTTAAAGATATAAAAGAAGCTTTTAAAAAATCCACTAATCGTTCCAAACAATAAATTAGAATGGATACCCAATACCAATATTAAGTGTAGGGCCATAGTTCTTTTTATTCCCTAAGTTCCATTCATTCACTGTCCAGCGTGAGCCTTGTTTTCTTGCCGGGTCATAAACTTTAAATCCTACGTCAAACCTTAAAATCAAAAAAGAGAAATCAATTCTAAGCCCAACACCTGTACCTATAGCAATTTGTTTATAGAATGTGTTAATTTCGAAGTTGCTTCCTGGTTTATCATTAGCTTTAAAATTCCATATATTTCCTGCATCCAAAAACAGAGCCCCGTCCAAAAAGCCTATGAGGTTTCTTCGCACTTCCAGACTGGTTTCCAAAATAATTTTACCGGGCTGTTCAAAACTATAATCAAAATCTCCATCATCATCCTTTGCTACAAAGCTGCCGGGGCCTAACCTACGCGGTGCCCAGGCCCTTATACTATTACTACCTCCGGCGAAAAAATATTTTTCGTACGGTAGCACATTTTGTGAATATTCCCCATAAGGCTTAGCTGCTCCCACATTTACTCTAAAAGCTAGAGTATTTCCTTTTCCATAAGGTAGGTATTGCCTAAAATCAACCAATGCTTTAATGAATTGAAAATAGGCTAAATCTGATTGGTCTATATTTTGGGAAATAGCATCGAAATTTAACAGGTTACCCCCAGTTTCACCAAAAAACTTAATAAAACTTGATTTAGCATTATCAACCCCATAGTTATTAAAGTTTTTCGTGATATTGATATAACTACTGGACACAAATGAGGGCAAAAAGGCCCTTCTAAGCTGTTCCCCAAATCTCTGCTGTCGATCAAGTATTTCAATAAAAACGGAATCTAATTTCGATTCTATCAAATTCACATCTGTTAAGGTAAAATCAAAATTCCATTTTTCTCTATTCTGCCATGAATAACCGTATGAAGCATTAAAATTGCTTCTTTTATATTCAGGACGTTCAGTATAGCTAAACCCTATACCTGTCTTTGTTCTAGGGTTTAGCAATCCGAAACTAGAAATTAATCGATTTTCATAAGGCAATAAAAAATGAGGGAATGTAAGTGATAAATTTACTCTTCCTTCTGTAGCTGTGGTGATTTGAGTCTGGTCCGATATACTAGCTACCCCTTCAAACCCAATCCGGCCAGATAATTCCAGAATTTCCATTCCGCCAAAAGGATTTCTATTCTTTAATGATAAATTATAAAAAGGCCCAGGTAATCCAAAAGTAACATTTACATTTACCCCTATCTCATTGCTCACCTGATACTTATCCAAAGGACTTGTGAAAATATTGGCCGTGAACTGCCCTCCTGCCGTATCATATTTAATATTAACAAAACGATACATATCCAGATTTGCTAATTGCCTTTGGGTAATAAGTGTTTCCTCAAGGCTATAGAATTCGCCGGGCCGTAAAAAAACCCGCTGATCTAATATCTTTTTACGATAGGTAGATTGATAGAAATAATAATTGATATTATTAAATTTATAAAGAATTCGACTACTACCTCCAACCTTGCTGTTAACATCAGTGGTAAAGTTGACCTCATCTAAAGTGTATTGTTTATGGAAAGGTTGATTCGAAGGCTTATTAATTAATATTTCAACTGACAATAAATTGGTGTCAGCTGATTGGTAAACATTAAATTCAACAAATTGTCTATTGAAGGCATAATATCCATTATTCTTTAGCAAAATTTCTATTCTTTCCCTTTCTGCACTTAACTGACTCTGATCGTAATTACTACCCTTTTTAAACTTAACCTGAGATTTTTTTTCTGCCAGTAAACTGTAGATTGTGGTATCTTTTGCTGTATTAAAAAAAACCGTATCAATTATATGAGGGATTCCCTCATCTATCATATATTTAACAACCACTCTTTGATCCGACAATCCTTTTAATACAGTTTCATAGGAAATATCAGCATCAAAATAACCTTTTGATTCATAATAAAGATCTAACTGATTTTTCGTGTTTTCTGTGGCAGAAGAATCATAAATTGCTAGGGGTTCTCCCCACCGCATAAATAAATTCCCATCCTGAATTTTCTTTGTAAGCCTTTCTGTTTTACGATTTAATCTTTTCTGATACCTGAGAACTTTTCTATAATTTTCATCTTTTTTTGCTGAGGTGATTTTCTGACCATACTCTTCATTTACTGCCTCCAGTTTTACTTTTGCTTTTTTCTGATTATAATTATCCTTTCCTATTTCATATAAAGCTACATAAGGAGATATGGGCAATAATAAAATTCTGCTGTTTGCATTTTGTGTAAATAAATCGTCCAACTTATCAGATGAAATATTTTCATTACCTTTAATTTTCTGTTTATAAAGCACCTTTTGATCGCCCTCCAGGTATTGTGTACCTACACAGGAGGAAAGAAAAATGACAATTAAAAAGAAAGAATTTTTAAATTTATAGTAACTCAATTTTAGGACTTCAGAATAAATGCTAAGCAATAATAATACAAAGTTCATTAAATCTCTGCAATTAAAGAAATTCAGACAAAAAGAACACCAATTTATAGTTGAAGGAGAGAAAAATACGGTTGAACTATTACTTTCATCTTACAAAATTAGGTCGATCATTGTATCAACAAATTTTTCTGAAAAATATTCTGAATTACTCCAGAAAAAATCTGTTCCTGTAATTATTTCCGATGAAAAAACCATCAGCAAATTAGGTACCTATAATACCAATGAAATGGCTTTGGCTGTTGTGGAAGAACCTTCTTCTTCTAAATATATTAACTCCGGATTTCAGTTAATATTGGATGACATCCGAGATCCGGGTAATTTAGGCACTATTATAAGAATAGCTGATTGGTACGGAATCAAAAATATCATTTGCTCTGAAACTACTTCCGAATTTTATAACCCAAAGGTTATAAGTGCTTCTATGGGTTCCATATTTCGTGTGAATTGCTTCCGAAATAATTTAATAGATTTTTTGAAGGAACATAAAAAAACAAAAGTTTACGGCGCTTTAATGGAAGGTCAAAATGTTCATAAAGTAAAATTTGAAGAAAACGGTTTTTTGATTATAGGTAATGAATCTCATGGTATAAATAACGCCTTAATTCCATTAATAACTAACAAAATCACTATACCGAGACTTGGTGGAGCTGAATCATTGAATGCGGCGATGGCTACTGCCATTATTTGTGATAATGTTTTTAGAGATAAGTAAAGTTGGGATAATATATCAAAAGAAATTTTCGTCAGCAGCCCTTTCTGTTACTTCTTTTGCATTTTCCTTACCTAAATATCCATCGATAAGATAATGAGCCACATATAATAAGGGTGTTAAGCCTATTGCCACCGCACCTTTATAAATATAATTTATACTTCCTACAGATATAATCTGTATGATTGACCAGTCCCCAAAAACATAAAAAGCAATTAATAAAACCACATAACTATCCACCAATTGGCTAATGAGGGTAGAACCTGTAGCACGTAACCATATTTTCCCTCTACCAGTAAATTTTCTCAGCTTTTGAAACACCCAAACATCCAGCAACTGGCCTATCAAAAAAGCTGTTAATGAACCAATGATTATACCAAGTCCCTGCCTGAAAATTGTTGAGTAAGCTTCATTGATGTTGAAATCATTGGTACCTGAATTGTCAGAATTAACTTCCAGCCAAAAATCCGCAGGACTTAATTTGGTTACAGCATAGATGACGATAAAGGAATACAAAATAAAG
>JBEPWY010000369.1:0-3771 GCA_041642185.1 Marivirga sp. | reverse complement strand
AAGGATTAGTTGATGTGGCTGTGGCACAGCAAATTGAAGTTCCGCAAATACGTATCACGCCCAAACGCCAGATGCTATCGGCTTATGGTATGACAGTTGGCGATTTTATGGAACAGATAGACATTGCCTTTGCTGGGGAAGAGGCAGGCGAAATTTATGAAGGGCAAAAGTATTTTGATGTGGTAGTGCGTTATCAGCCTGATTTCAGGAATAAAATAGAACGGATCAAAACTGCTCTGGTGAGCTTGCCTAATGGTGGCCAAACCTCAATAGATCATTTGGCTACAGTGTCTTCAGTGAGCAGCCCGAATTCTATAAGCCGCGAAGATGTGCAACGAAAAATCGTGGTAGCTGCTAACGTAGATGGAAGTGATTTAAGGAGTGCTGTAAATGAGATTCAGCAAAGCATTAAAAGTACTATTGATATACCGGAAGGTTATCGTGTGGAATATGGAGGACAATTTGAAAGTGAGGCCAAAGCTTCTCAACTATTGATGCTTTCGGCTTTCATTGCTATTTTGATTATCTTTCTTTTGCTCTACTTCGAGTTTAAAGATATGAAATTGGCCTTTGTGGTTCTGATTAATCTGCCACTGGCCTTAATTGGTGGTATCCTTATTGTGTATTTCACCTCCGGAATCATCAGCATTGCAGCCACCATTGGTTTTATCAGTCTGTTTGGTATTGCTACCCGAAACGGTATTCTACTGGTATCCCGTTACGAAGATTTGAGAAAAGAAGGAATGAAGGGCTTGGAATTACTCAAAACAGGAGCTTTGGATAGGCTAAACCCCATTTTGATGACTGCTTTTACCACAGGTTTTGCTTTGATACCACTTGCTTTAAAAGGTAATGAACCCGGTAGCGAAATTCAAAGTCCGATGGCTGTGGTGATTCTGGGAGGTTTACTCTCAGCCACTATTTTGAACCTGGTAGTGATACCATGTGTGTATCAATTGGTTTCAGAGCGTAATAAATAATAAATAAAGTAAAAATTTAAATCAGACCGAAGTATTGCTTTGGTCTGATTCTTTTCTAAATCTACCCATCAGAACAGTGTATTGTTTGAATTTTGATATGTATAACTTAATTTACCCAGGTAAAAAAAGAGCCTATCTATATTGCTACTTTCGAACTGTAATGATGTAAGATATTCAAATTAATTGACTTTTTTCAGTTTATAAACATAATTAGGTTTACACAATTTTAACCTTATTTTAAATTTAAGATTATCAAAATGAAACATTTGTACCATTCTTTTATAAGCTTTATAGTAATACTGATTTTCTTATCCTCTTGCAAAGATGATGAATCCCTGGAATTAAATAATCAACTAAACTTAAATGCTTATATCACCTATTCTGATGTGAAAGGTATTTATGAAAAAGGAGTTCCATTGGATGAATCCAACTTCATCGAATTACACCTTTACACTCTTGAAGGTGGGAGATACAATTTTACTTCCAAAAACACAAATGGCTACCAATTTAAGGCTTCAGGAAATATTGAATCAGTAGGTGATCATATAATTGAGCTTTATGGTGAAGGTACACCTCAGGTGAAGCAAGTTGACAGTGTAAGAATTGAAACTGACAGTTCATCAAGAACAATTCCAATTGTAATTTCAGAAAATCTTAGCAATAAAGTCATTATAACCAGTGCAACTATAGATCGTTCCACGCCAGATTATAAAACTATTGCACTAAGTGGAAGAGGGGATATTTTATGGGAATATCCAGGCTTAGCAACTAAAAATTATGTAAATGATGGAGTTGTATTTATAAATATCGGAGACGTACTGAAAGCTGTTGAAATAACTTCTGGCAATATTTTGTGGGAAGAACCTTCTGTAACTTCTGTTACTCATATATTGGAATCAGATGGGAAGCTATATGTTTCTACAGCTAGTGATTATTTTATAATGGAGAGTTCAACAGGGAATATTATTAGTCAAGGTCAATACCCTGCTTCATCAAAGACTCAAATAACCGAAGATAAAATTATAATTTCTACGGGGAGTAGAGTGGTAGTTGCAGATAAAAATACTGAAGAAATACTTTGGGATAAGAGTGGTTTCATAGTTAGCGGAAGACCATCCATTGCTCAAAATAATTTAATTTGTACAAGCACTAATGGCTTATTTGCTTTAAATATGGATAGTGGTGAATTAGCATGGGAAACTAGTCTACGAACATCAGGTTCAATAGCATATGATGGCAAAAATGTGATAGTAACTGATAGTTATAATGTTTATAAAATTGATCCTGCCACAGGAAGTACCGTTTGGCAATCAAATTTGGGAAATATAATCTTCTCCCCAGAGATTTATGGAGATTATGTTATGGTCGCCAATGAAACGTCATTGGAAATCATTCATTGTTTGAATATCAATACTGGAGAAGCATTATGGGATAAAAGCCCTATTGGATTTGCTCAATCTGAATTAATTGCTCATGAGAATATGGTGTTTTTAGGTACTAGTTCTTCCTTATGTGGATTTTCAGTTGAGACGGGTAATACGGAAATACTTTTAGGTGATTATTATAAGCAAAATGACCCGATGATTATGAGTTACAACTATTTGTTATCAGTAACCAATACTGATAATATGAATACGGCTTATCCGACTTCAATAGCACCAAATTAAATTTTAAGCCAAAATCATTATTATTATTATTATCAAAGCCGCAGATTTGTTGAATTTGCGGCTTTTTTACGATTTAAATTATTGCTTTAATTTCATCTTACGGCACACAATCATCAAACCTGGAAAATCAATATTAAAGACTTATCCTGGAAGTATAATGAGACTAATGATTACAAGCTTTCACTAAAAGCTGTTTTATTCATTTAAAACAGCTTTTTTCTATTAATTCGAATGAGTCTTTTGAAAAATTGATGATAATACCAATTAAAATTTATTGATTACTTATTTAAGTTATACAAATTATAAGAAATTTATCAGATTTATATCAATTAAAACCTCCAATCATGGCAGAAGCAAGCATTCACTTATCATACCTTAGGCTTAGGAAACTCATAGGCATATGCGGACTGGCATTGCCTTTATCAGCCATAATTATTACAGGAGATATATTACCCTCTATCAGTCATTATTTTTATTCAACTGTCAACATTATGTTTGTCAGTATTTTATCAATTTTAGGGGTGTTTTTATTATCCTATAAAGGCTATAAACCAGGGGAGGAGCTAATTTCTGATAATGTAGTCACTGCTATAGGCGGGATTTCCATACTTCTAGTAGTGATTATTCCTACTCAATATGTCTGGACCGATTTTCCTGATGCCTGGAACTACAGCGGTGAATGCCCTACATTTTATTGCACTGCGGAAGACTCTATTTTGGGGGCTATTCACTTTATAGCAGCCGGCATTTTCTTTCTGGCAATGAGTTGGATAAGTATTTTCAATTTCGCTAAAAGTGATAATAAAAAAGCCAATAATGTCTATCTAATTTGCGGAATTGGCATGATTGTGCTAATCCTAATCACCATACTGGTAGAACTCATTTTAAAGCTTGACACCTCTGAACATTTTATTTTCATTATGGAATGTATGATGCTGCTATTGTTTGCTATCAGTTGGTTGGTAAAAGGAAAAACGTTAAGGAAAGGATTTTGAGAGGATTTAGGAATTTATAGGTAAGTTCTAAACCCAGAAAAAAAATAATGATCAGGTACAAGGAGATAATTTTAAGTTATTATGTAGAGCTAACCCAATAAATACTTTCTATAACAAGCGCTTCCAGTA
>JBEPWY010000368.1:0-3787 GCA_041642185.1 Marivirga sp. | reverse complement strand
ACCTGGTCATTTTTAGAAAATATAAGGTGATCAAAAAAAACATTTCTAATTTTCTTTTAGAAATTCCAAGACATCATTAACACTTCTTTCCGGGATTTCTTCCATGGGTACATGTCCTGCATCTTCGTAAATAATTAATTTGCTATTGGGTAATATGTTATTAAAATATTGGGCGTGAGTAGGCAAAATCCACTTGTCCTTAGCTCCCCAGAGGATTAAAGAAGGTATTTTTAAATCAGATAGCTTTTCGAAATTATTTTCGGATTTTTGACTAAACCTTTCTAAAGTTGCTTGCCTGTTGCCTTCATGTAACATTAAATCATAATACCTTTCCATGGTACCTTCTACAATTCTACTTTCATCATAATAAACCTGCTTTAAGCTACTTTTAAATAGGAATTTTGGAGTGATAGTTGTCATTAGTCGAGAGGCAATTGGATTATGTAATATTGAAAAAACTGAAAAACCGGATGGTTTACGATATTCTTTTTGAGCAGATGATAAAGTATCTGATTGTAAATTATAAGCTCCTGAAGCATCTACTAAAATTAAATTCCCAACTCGATTAGGTTTTTTTAAAGCCATTTCCCAGGCAACCCTTCCTCCCATAGAATTGCCAGCTATTGCAGCAAGGCTATCAATTTTAAGGCTATCTGCTAAAGCCCAAAGTAATTCTGAATAATAATTTGTATGATAGGTGCAGGTTTTATTAGGCCCTGTTAATCCATGACTTGGTAAATCCATAGAAATTGTTGTATAATTATCATTAAGTTGCTCTTCCCATTTAGCCCAGGTATGAAGAGAAGAAAAACTGCCATGAATCAGAAATATTACCGGACCAGAACCTCTCTTTCTGATATGAAGTTCACTATCCCCAACTTTAATAAATGATGATTGGGGTGTTTTATATTTAGCTGTGTTTTTCTCTTCCGGAATATCATTTTTATACCAAATAGCCAATAAAATAGAAATAAGAATGAATAATGTTAGTATGGTGTAAAGAATGACTTTAATAATAGCTTTTAATATTGTTGGCATACCTATTATGGTTTATTTGAGGCTTAATATAAATCCAAAATAGTTAATTTCATTATATTTAAAGCATATTTAGTTCAATATATAAAGGCTACCTAAGCTTTTATTGAAGCAAAAAAAGCGCAGAGGTTTATGTTTCCATCTCCCTTTCTGCGCTTAAGAATGATAAATATTAAATAATAAAAAATTAATTTGTAGCCATACTTCTATCTAACAAATTGTCGTTTTTTAAATTTTTTGTTATCACTTTTGCAAAATCGGAGGAAAAATCGGTAAGTGAATTAGGATTAACAGTTTCTGTTTGAGCTGACCAGATAAGGATTTCTGATTCTGCATCATATAAATTTGTTTCTAAAAAATATATCTTTTCTTGTGCGTAATAACCAGCGTTATAAATCTGAGGATACCAATAGTTATAGTAACCCCAGAAATTCCCGTAATATCCGAAACGGTTGATAGGTGCGTAAGAATAAGTACCGGGAACGTACCTTGTTTCAGTTTCACTATCGATTACAGTAACAGTTAGTAATGCATCAAAATTATTATCATCAATCGCCTGCAGCAATGATTTTTTATCACCCATCTTTTCATCTCTCAAACTAGGAGGAAAAAGATCAATACCTCTCGTAACTTGTACCCCCTGGCTTTCAAGCTCTAATTTTAGATCGGTCTCAATTGCTTGTCTGGAAGCTACATTATTAACCATACTGGTAACTAATATATTAGTATATTTTTTATTCTTTAATTCCGGATTGGCCCATGTTCCTGTTATTTCTGTGGAAGGACCACAGCCAAATAGTAAAGCGAATATTCCTATTGCAAAAAATAAAGCATATAGATTATGAAATTTGTTCATGATGTTTAGATTATAGGTCAGATTAAAAAATAAAAACTTAGAGTTATTCCGTCAGTTTGGTAAAAAAAAGGTAATCTCAGATATTAAATTACGAACTAGAGACTGGCATTGTTTAGTTTAAAGTGTTTTAAATAAAAGCTTGTTGTAAATTGAACATGAGAATTTTTTAAACTAGTAGCCGCTATTATTTTTCCTGATGTATTACATCTCCTTTTTCTTTTACCATTCTTAACAACATTCCTTTTGTTTGATAGGTATAGGCATTTATGTCAAAACCTGCTTTTTTTAAAGCAACTGCTGTCCATACATTGGAATTTTTAAAAACATAATATTTTTGATTACCTATAAAAAAGCGTCCATTTTGAAAAAGCCCTTTTTTGTCTGGTATTGCTTTTCCTTCCTCAGTAAGTTTAAAATTGCTGTACAAGAAACTGCATAAATTCTTATAATCTTCAATACTTATATTAAGTTTTATAACCTCATCAGTGATACTATTTGCTTTATCAACGCTTTGCACTCCTGTTACTTGCAAAACTGAGACTGTGGGCCATAAGGCGGCTTTAATTCCATACCAAATATTAAAGCCACTGTTTTGGTAATAATCTTTATCACCCCATCCAATCTGTATATAATTATAGCTGCTGAAATCATAATTTTCAGGCCAAATTGATTGGTCTATACAATCTGTAGAAATCATCAATCCTGTATGCCAACCCTGGCTTACCACATAAATATCTATTCCATTTTTAACAGGGTCTGCATTTTGTGAGGAACAGGAAAAAACTAATAAAATTAGTACATAAAAGATGGACTTTATATTTTTAGAATTTTTCATCTTCAGCATTATTGTATAAGATTATCTCATTACAATTAAACTGAAAAAAAATTATTTTGATATATTTTATAAAATAAGAGAGAGTAATAAGTTTAATAAATTTCTAATTGCTGCGAAGAAAGTGAAGAAAAAAAATTAATAACTTCCCTTATATCCTTTCGTTATAATGTCTTTCAACTCTCACTTTTTCAGTCTAATTTTCGGATTCAAATTATATAATATCTATGCAGGAAGAAAAAATCATTATTGTTGGGGCAGGTATAGCCGGTCTTGTAGCCGCTATTGAGTTAGAAAAGGCTGGATTTAAACCAACAATTTTGGAAGGAAGTGATAGAATAGGGGGCAGAGTAAAAACAGATGAAGTTTCCGGTTTTCTGTTAGATCATGGATTTCAGGTATTATTAACTGCTTATCCTGAAGCACAAAGGTACCTTGATTATGACCAGTTGGAGTTACAATACTTTGACCCTGGCGCTTTAATTATTAATAAAAATCAGACTTTTAGATTTAGCGATCCATTAAGACAGCCTTCAAGAGCCATTGAAATGTTGCTTTCACCTATAGGAAATTTTTCTGATAAATTAAAAATATTTAAATGGACTACTGCTTTAAAAAAGCAATCAGTTGAACAAATTTTTGCTAAGAAAGAGCATACTGCTATGGCACTTTTGGAGCATAAAGGTTTTAGTGCTCAAATAATTGAACAGTTTTTCAAACCTTTTTTTGGAGGAATATTTTTAGAGAATGATTTAAATACCTCCAGCAGAATGTTAGAATTTGTTTTTAAAATGTTCAGTGAAGGCTCAGCGGCAATTCCTGCTGGCGGGATGGAAGATATCCCAAAAATGCTTGCTTCACAGCTTTCTCAAACTGAAATCTGCCTTAACCAAAAAGTAAGCAAAGTTGGGCTAAAAAGAGTTGAATTGGATAATGGAGAAAGCCTTAAGACAGATTCAATAATCATTGCAACCAATCCTGAAGAGCTTATTCCACAAGTGTCCGGGCAATTTGAGGGACAGCAATCTGTTACAAATATATATTTTGAATCTGACATCAATCCC
>JBEPWY010000367.1:0-3795 GCA_041642185.1 Marivirga sp. | reverse complement strand
CCTAAATTTAAAATTCACTTTAAAGTATTAACAAGGATAAATTTATGTTATTCAATATTAAATAACATAACACTTGTTTATTATTAATTTTTTGATTTATTTCTATATTAATAAATTAAATTGATTAGTTAAACTTGAATTTTTTGTGAATGAATCCTGCTGAAAAAGGTTGGCTTAAAGAATATATTGGATTCCGGAATCCCCATCCTATAGATTTGAGCGAATTCTCAATTACTAATCACAGAAATTCTTTATACAAAATTCTACAGCCAACCGGTTTAATTTATGGCCATCCTATTCATCCCCCAGGCTTAAAGCACCCAAAGGCGCATCGCTGGAATTCTCTTGGCAGAAGAAAAATCGTAGTAATTGAGTGTTTTTTCCATAGTGCAATACTTAACGGTAAAAATAGCCCACAAACGACAGAAGAATGGAAAGATTTCTATTATAATACTAGTTGCTCCATTGGAAGCTTCTATTGTCATTTAGATCCTCATCTATCGCCTAAAAGTTTCTTATTCTTTAAAAAACCACATAAAGAAGAGCTCTCCTTTACAGAAAGAATATTACATAAAAAATTGTTAATAAAATCTAAATGGGATCCCTTCTGGATCAGTTTATTCCAAAATAGTTTGATATTTCTGGATAGTTATTACTTTGGAGAATGGCATGCAGGTCGCTTTAGCAACATTAAATGGCACAAAGATGCCATGAAATTAGCTCTTCTAAGAATTATAGCCGCTTCTGCTCATGCTAACCAAATAATTAAAAGAGCAGAAAAAACCATTTTTAATACATTCCTTGAATCATCAAAATTAAGTAAGGAACAGGAAAAAACAGCAAAAAAGGCCTTCAGAGAGGGTATAACTCTTGATCAAATCGACCTGCGTTTTGTAGATACATGGCTTTTAAAAAAATATGTATTAGAGCTTACAATTCTTATAATTTGGGCTGATAAAGTAATAGCAGATGAAGAAAAAGCTTTTTTATCTGCCTTAGCCACAAGGTTAGGCTTTAATAAAACCGATCTTGATGCAAGCCTGATTGCTATTGAAGCTTTTGTTATAGAAAACTGGAAAGATGTTTACTTTTTACAAAGCAAGCACTCATTTCAAATTATCAATCAAACTATTCATGAGCGAATAGTTTCAGTAATGAATAACTATAAAGAAAGGATAATTCAGGAACTAGTTAAGAATCGAGCACTCCAGTCTCTAATAGAAAAGTCACGTATTAAAACTTTAGATGAGATGGAAAAGGAAATCGTTCGTATTGAACTTATAAAGGTTCTTAAAGCCATTCCTTCTTTTGAAACAGTAAGCCTTCCAAGTAATTTTCTAACCCTACCTATTTTAATTAAGTTATTGCCTAAAGAAATTTTACCTATTAATCTTCAGGCTTAATTAATTTCTATTACTTCTTTTTTCTGTGGAATAATTAAGGAAATTAATATGGATAAAAGCAATGTTGCAAAAATTACACTGAATGATACAACGGTTGAAATATGAATATTAAAAATTTCTAACAGCATTTTAGCACCTATAAAAATTAAAATAAAAGATAGTCCTTTTTGTAATAAATAAAATCTATCAATAATACCTGCAAGCAGAAAAAACTTTGCCCGCAAACCTAAAATCGCAAATATATTGGAAGTATATAAAATAAATTCGCTCTGTGAAATGGCAAAAACTGCTGGAATTGAATCTACTGCAAAAATTAAATCTGTTGATTCTATTAATAGAATCACAAGAAATAAAGGTGTAAACAAAAACTTCTTACCCCGTTTAACTATAAACTTACCACTAAAGTCCCCTTTAGTTATTTTTAAATATTTTCTTGAGAATTTAATAATAACATTCTTTTCAGGGTCCAGATCGCCATCTACTTTTTGGAAAAATATTTTAACTCCACTATAAACAAGAAAAGCACCAAAAATGTAGAGAATCCAATGGAATTGAGATACAAGATAAGCTCCTAGAAAAATAAAAATAGCCCTGAAAACTATTGCGCCCATTACACCCCAGAACAAAATCTTATGGTAGTATTCCTCTTTTACTTTAAAATATCTTAAGATTAAAAGTATAACAAATATGTTGTCTACTGAAAGTGCATACTCAGTAAGATAGGCTGAGTAAAATTCTAATGAAACTTTAGCTCCTCCTGCATATTTATAAATAAGTAATCCAAAAATAATAGAAATAACTACCCAGAAAATTGATTGATAGGTGGCGGATTTTAATGAAACTTTATGAGCTTTTCTATTAAAAACACCTAAATCAAACGCAAGAAAGATAATAATTACCGCTCCAAATAAAATATAAAGACTGGTTTGAGGATTATCCTGTAGATTAAAAGCAATTATCATAAAAAGTATTCCCTATTCAACCTGCAAGTTAACTGTTTTAACCTCTCAATTTAAAATTTAACTATATATATTATATATAGTAGAGGTAATTATATGGAAAGATTAACGAATCAACGACTATTCAATAAGAAGTACTGTTTAAGGCATAGCTCTTATCAACTCATTTTTTTCGATGCAAAAGATAAACTTCCAATATCTTATGTTTGTTGAATTCTGATTTTCATAGATATAAAAAATGCGACAAAAAATTTTGCCGCATTATTCCTAATTTTTAAAGTAATATTAAAAGAGTTATTAATTATTTTTAATGGTTTGCAAAACTTTTAATATCGCTTTCTTGTAGCCTGTAATATTCCATTACATCATAATAATTGTTGTAATCTAAAGGTGAAGATGATCTTGCACTAGTAGATTCTGCAGGAACAATAAGTACACGAAAAATCTTATTATCTGTATCACCAGCGCCTAGTAAATCCAGATTAAAATTAGCATCCATAAATACAAATGCATCAACCTGGGTAAATTCAAAACTGTAAATAAATGTTCCTAAATTGTTGAAATAAGTTTGTGGCAGAGGACTCCAAATATCTAAACCATCTGGATTTTCACCTACTAGCATATACATTAGAACTTTATCAGACTCAAGAATAAAAGGAAGATCCTCCTCATCAAATTGCAGGAATGTACCGTAATTATTCCCCGCATTAAAACTTATAGGTGGGTCTACGTAAGCAATTGCTTCAAAAGGGGGGGCGTCCTCTCCTGCAGGACCCTCAGGACCTTGCGGGCCTCTCGGACCTGGTGTTCCATCGCCGTTAACTGTACATGACGTAATTAAGCCAATCAGAAATATCGGAAAATAGTATAAATTTTTCATAGTATCTTTAGTTTATTTATATGATTCATAACCAAATAATATGCCAAGATAAAGAAAAATTAAATTATTAACAGAACATATATAATTATTGGTCAATCCCGGAAGGGAATATAAAATATAAAGAATAAAAAATTATCTAAATAATGAAATGAAAAACATACCTATGAAAAGCACTAAAAAGATGAAGCCTTTGATGACATTATCTTCAATTCTGGTTTGATGAAATATTTTGTTTAGTACCCGCAAATCTGTACTAAGGTAAAAATTATTGCGGGCTAATAATAAACAGTTTATATCAAACAAAGTAATATTAAGGTATGCCCACGACTTTATGTTCTAAAAATTTGATACGAAAGTAAAAACACACAACCAAAAACAAGATGAACATAGTAAATTTACCCATGAAAACCCTTTTTTATTCTTTGAATCTCAGTTTCAGTCTGTATTTCCTGTTAATTGAATAGTAAAACCTACATGATATAAGAAAATAGTAAATACTATTTTATCATTAAATGCGGGGCTGATAAGTATAAAGCTGATGATATCGCCCATT
>JBEPWY010000366.1:0-3842 GCA_041642185.1 Marivirga sp. | reverse complement strand
TTCAGTTAATTGATGCTACTGAAGGGGTAAAAGTATTTGCGGAAATAGGGGTGATTCTTCTGCTTTTTATTATCGGGATAGAGTTTTCCATTAAAAGTCTGTCGTCTATTAAAAAAGCAGTATTTAGTGGAGGGAGCAGCCAGGTGTTTGGTACTGTATTAGCTGTTTCCTTAGTTGCTTATAATGTTGGTTTTGCATTAAATTCAGCCATATTTTTAGGGTTTATTTTTTCTTTAAGTAGTACTGCAATTGTACTAAATATTTTAAAAGATAACGGAGAAACTGCATCTCCTCATGGTAAAACAATTTTGGCTATTCTTATTTTCCAGGATATAATAGTGGTGCCAATGATGTTATTTACCCCGCTTTTAGCAGGGGAGTCCACAAATATCTGGCTAGAAATCCTTAACATGCTGGTGAAGGCGGCATTGTTAATTGCCTTTGTATTAGTTAGTGCAAGGTATATTGTCCCCTGGTTATTTTATCAGATAGCTAAAACGAAAAGCAAGGAGCTTTTTATCCTGGTTATTGTATTAGTGTGCTTCTCTATTGCCTGGCTAAGTGCATATTTGGGATTGTCTTTGGCTTTGGGGGCTTTTTTGGCAGGTTTAATTATTTCAGAATCTGAATACAGTCATCAAGCGGCCAGTAACATTTTACCTTTTCATGAACTGTTTACTTCATTTTTCTTTGTTTCAATTGGGATGCTACTGGATATTTTCTTTGTGGCCGACCACTTCCTGATTTTAATAGGAATAACTTTTGGCGTTATTTTATTAAAAGGTGTGGTTGCTACTTTAGCAGGAACTTTGTTGGGTTATCCCGGTCGTACTTCCTTAAGAATCGGGCTTTCATTATTTCAGGTGGGGGAGTTTGCCTTTATATTGGCTACAGTAGGAATAGCTTATGGGTTAATATCTGAAAACGTTAACCAGTATTTCCTTTCTGTATCCTTATTTTCTATGGGAATAACACCCATTATTATAGGTGTTTCCGGTAAGTGGGCAGATAAAATTGCCAGCAACAAAATAGCATCCAGATTGGGGGTGCGTACGCAAAAGGTGTTTTTTAATTTTTCGGATACTTCAGTAGATGTAAGCAGTCCTGATGATGGCCTTGAAAAACATATTGTAATTATAGGGTTTGGGTTAAATGGTAAAAATGTAGCTAAAGCTGCCAAAAGCGTGGGTATCCCATATATAATTGCGGAATTAAATACTGAAACCATAAGAAAATATAAATCCGAAGGAGAACCAATTGTTTATGGGGATGCAATTCAGCCGGATGTTTTAAAAAGTTTGTCCGTTCATAAAGCAAAAGTGATTGTAATTGCTATCTCAGATACAGTTGCCACCAGAATGATTGTTTCCAATATCAGGTTGATCAGTAATACTGTGCATGTAATTGTAAGGACTAGATTTATAACAGAAACAGAAGAAAATCTGCGGTTAGGTGCAGATGAAGTTATCCCGGAAGAGTTTGAGACTTCTGTGGAAATTTTTACCCGCGTGCTAAATCAATACCTTATCCCCCAGAAAAAAATTAAAGAATTTGTTAGAAGTATTAGAGCCGATAATTACGAAATGCTACGTGGAGTAATAAAAAGAAACCCAATGCAGAAGTTCACAGAAGAATTTCCGGATTTGACTACGGCATGTTATGAAATTGAAAGAGAAAATTCAGAAGTTACCAATAAACCAATAGCAGAAACTAACCTTAGAAAGAATTTTGGTGTTACAGTAATTGGTCTGAGACGGGGAAATGAATTAAACACACAAATTGGTCCTGAAACTACACCTAAACAAGGAGATACTATTTTTGTATTTGGTAAACCCGAAGATTTGGAACATTTTTACGAGAAAATTAGCATTTAATAATATTTACAAATAGATCAGTGGAGAATAAATTTTTACAAGAATTAGCCCAGAAATACGGTACGCCTTTATATGTTTATGATGCCGATAAAATTGCACAGCAAATTAAAAGACTAAACAATGCATTTTCAGGTGTTAATCTGAAATTAAAATATGCAGCCAAAGCATTAAGCAATGTGTCTGTATTGAAGTGGATAAAAAAACATGGAGCAGGTTTAGATGTTGTTTCTATTCAGGAAGCTTATCTTGGACTTAAGGCAGGCTTTGATCCTAAGGAGATATTGTATACTCCTAATTGCGTGTCCATGGATGAAATTATTGAGGCAGTAGATTTGGGGCTTGTGATCAATATTGATAATATTTCAATTCTTGAGCAGTTCGGTCATAGATATAAAAATACTGTACCTTGTTGTGTGAGGCTTAATCCTCATATAATGGCAGGTGGTAATTCTAAAATTTCTACGGGCCATATAGATTCCAAATTCGGGATCTCAATTCTTCAGATGCGACATCTGCTTAGGGTAATTGACACCTACAATATCCATATAGTAGGACTTCACATTCATACGGGTTCCGATATTTTAAATCCGGAAGCTTTTCTAAGGGGAACGGAAATTATTTTTGAAGCTGCGGAAGATTTTCCTGACTTGGAGTTTATCGATTTTGGAAGCGGCTTTAAAGTGGCTTATAAAGATGGCGATGTTACTACGGATATTGAAATGTTAGGTAGAGAGTTAAGCAAAAGCTTTAAAGAATTTTGTCTGTCGAGAAAAAAAGAATTGGAATTATGGTTCGAACCAGGTAAATTTCTGGTAAGTGAGGCGGGATATTTTTTATCTAAAGTAAACGTGATAAAAACCACTCCGGCAACTGTTTTTGTTGGGCTGGATACAGGGATGAATCATTTGCTTAGGCCAATGATGTACGATGCATACCATACAATTGAAAATATATCCAATCCTACTGCTACAGAAAGAGTTTATACCGTAGTTGGTTATATCTGTGAAACTGACACTTTCGGAACAGATAGAAAACTTTCTGAGGTGAGGGAGAAAGATATTATAGCTATAAAAAATGCAGGAGCTTACGGATTTTCAATGGCTTCTAATTATAATTCCAGATATAGACCTGCAGAGGTTTTAGTATATGGCGGTAACGATAAGTTAGTGCGTAAAAGAGAGTCATTAGATGATTTATTGAGAAACCAGGTAATAATCGATTTTGAATAAGAAACTTATAATTTTTACAGTCTTTTTATTGATGCGGAGCTTTTATTCATCTGCACAAGTGGAAGAGGAAGCTTCGCTAAAAAGCACACATTTTATTACTGGAATAGGTGGTAGTTATATAAATGTGGTAGATCAGGGGATTTCACCCCTCCTATATAAAGGTATAGGAGGAGGCGTAGTTCTTGGCCACCTCAGGGAAACACGAAGAAGCATTGCTCAATCAACAGCAAGGTTTGATTTTAATAACCCAAGCAGTAGTGTCAGCGGAGCCGAAATGTATACCTATAGACTGGAGGGAGTTTACCAGCATTATTTTAAATTGAAAGATCAAGAGAGCAGATTGAAAGTTTATCCTGGAATTAGTGGCTTAGGAAGATGGATGCTGAAACAGCATCTAAGTTATACTAATAACAGTCAACACATCGAAACACGTTTCTCTCTTGCTCCTTCAGTATTGGTAAAATTTCCTTTTAACCTATGGAAGCGAAAATTTGAAACAGGTATTTTCTCTCAAGTTCCTTTAATTACCTATGCCACCAGGCCTCTATTTGCATCTGCCCGGTTTCCTGCTTCTGTAAATAAGGAGGAAGTTGAGTTTATCGATTATTTAAAAGACGGGGAAATAATAAGTTTTGGTAGGTATTTCAGGTTTTCAACCCAAACCTATTTGCAATACTATTTTAAAAATGGGAATGAACTAAGGTTAGATTATTTTTGGATGTTTGAGAGGTATGATGAA
>JBEPWY010000365.1:0-3856 GCA_041642185.1 Marivirga sp. | reverse complement strand
ATTGGTAACCAATCAGCTTTTTTTAATTTAAAGGGAATAGATTTTTAGAATCTATTCCCTTAGTTTTGAGGATAAACAATAAAATTTATGAGTTTAGATATCAATTTATTATCAAAAATTTGCGAAACACCAGGAGCTCCTGGTTATGAAAAGAAAATCAGAAACCTGATTATTAGTGAAGTGGAATCATTAGTTGATGAAGTGGAAGTAGATAATTTAGGAAATGTATATGCTATAAAAAGAGCTAAAAAGAATCCAGACAATAAAAAGGTAATGGTAGCCGCTCATATGGATGAGATTGGATTTATGGTTACTCATATAGATGATAACGGATTTTTAAGATTTACAACCCTTGGAGGGTTTGATCCTAAAACACTTACCGCACAACGCGTGATTATTCACGGTAAAAAAGATGTTATAGGTGTGATGGGTTCAAAGCCAATTCATGTAATGACTCAGGAGGAAAAGAATAAAGTACCCAAATTAACGGATTATTTTATTGACCTTGGAATGCCGAAGGAAGATGTGGAAAAAATTGTTTCTGTCGGCGATACCATTACCCGTGAAAGAGGATTAATTGAAATGGGTAACTGTGTCAATTGTAAATCTATAGACAACCGGGTTTCTGTGTATGTGTTAATAGAAGCCTTAAGGTCGCTTAAAGAAATACCTTATGATGTCTACGGCGTTTTTACAGTACAGGAAGAGGTTGGTATTCGTGGAGCCAATGTTGCTTCGCATAAAATTAATCCGGATTTCGGAATAGCATTGGATACTACTATTGCTTTCGATTTGCCGGGTGCCCAAGCCCATGAAAAAGTCACTTCATTAGGTAAGGGGGTGGCCATTAAAGTATTAGATGCAATGACTATTTGTGATTATAGGATGGTGGAATTTATGAAGAGCACAGCAGATAAAAATAAAATCACCTGGCAACCGGAAATATTAACAGCCGGAGGTACTGATACTGCAGGATTGCAAAGGATGGGGAAGAATGGAGCCATTGCTGGTGCGATTTCAATACCAACAAGGCATTTACATCAGGTAATTGAAATGGCACATAAACAAGATATAGCAGATTCCGTTCTACTATTAAATGCTTGTCTGGAAAACATAGACAAGTATAATTGGGATCACTAAAAAAATAACAGAAATGAGAAATATACTATTTTTATTAATATCACTTACCTGCTTTTCGGCTTTAGGACAAAATGGTGAGACTGGGCTTGCTGATGCAGCTAAACCAATCCATTTAACCGGGGTAGTCTTAGACGCTGAAAATTTAGAACCTGTTCCGTTTACATCTATTTTAATGGATAAAGGAAAGAGAGGTACAGTAGCTGATAATTCTGGTTATTTCTCATTTTTAGCTTATCCCGGAGATACTATTACTTTCAGGAGTGTAGGGTATGAAAGTCGTGATTTTATCATACCGGAACTATTGGAAGGTAACACCTATTCATTAATAGAATTATTGATAAGAGAGAATATAATTTTGGAAGAAGTGGTAGTATCACCACTCCCTGAAATGGAGGATTTTGCTGAAACTATTTTGAAAAAGGATTTAACTGACGAGCAAAAAGTTAGAATTATAAATTTTAAAAGGGATTTGAATACTATTTTAGATCAGGAATATGAAAGAAATCACCCCTACTATGAGCAATGGCGATATGCTCAGTTGTATGATATGACGGGTATAGTTCCTCCAAATAATTTCTTAAATCCAATGACCTGGTCTAACTTTATAAGGGATTGGAAAAATAATAGTGACAGGGATTAAGTAAGAAATCAGACCATTATTACAAATGCCTCCCAATAAATAGAATCGGAATATTCAATTCTGATCTCTTTTTAAGCGTCTATAAAAGCTTGTCTTTTATTATCTGTTTCTACCCATTTCGTATAAAGTGATATCATTAATTTCTCAATAGTTTCATTCAATACTTTTAATAAGCTCATGACCAATTCTACTGCTTTGGAATACTATTTTTTTTGGCTTAAAGCTTTGCTGAAGTGTTTAATGAGAATAGTTTCTATATGTTTTTTATTTAGATAAACCGAAGCTAATTTTTATGTGGTTATAACAAAATTATTTACTGCATTTGAAATTGAAAGTACAATCAAAAAAATAAAAAACATAAAGCTATTATTAACGATTTACGATATATAAACCTACTTTTGTCCTCCATCTGTTAATAATATGCTCTCTACCGATTTTAAAGAACATTTTAAACGCAATTATATTTTAGCTTATCCTGTGGTGTTGAGTCAGTTAGGCCATGTTTTAGTGGGTACAGCTGATTCCATGATGGTGGGTAGGGTAGGTACAAATGAACTGGCAGCAGCTTCTGTCGCTAATGCAGTTTTTAGCGTAATGATGATGTTTGGGATAGGGGTGTCTTTTGGCTTAACTCCCTTAGTTGCCCAATCGGATGGCGAAAATGATGCAAAATCAGGCATGCGATTTTTTAAGCATAGTTTTGTGATCAATTTAGTTTTTGGGCTTATTCTTTTTATTATTCTCTTGTTTGGAGGATATATTTTAGACTTATTAAATCAACCTGAAGAGGTAGTGAAACTGGCTAAACCTTATCTAATAATAATAGGTTTTTCACTGGTTCCTTTTATGCTTTTTCAAACCGCCAAACAATTTGCGGAAGGCCTGGCAATGACGAAAGAGGCCATGTATATTACCATTAGTGCCAACGTGGTGAATGTTGGGCTTAATTACGTGCTCATTTTTGGTAAATTAGGATTTGAACCAATGGGCTTGGTTGGAGCCGGTTGGGCTACCTTGATCTCAAGAATTTTAATGGCAATAGTGATGATTGTTTTTGTGCGGAGGTACAAAAGATTTGCTATTTACTGGAGTTATTTAAAAGAAACTGTTTGGAATGCTCCATCATTTAAAAAATTATTAAACCTAGGAGTACCTACTGGTTTTCAATATATATTTGAAGTAGGCGCATTTGCCACTGCGGCTATAATGATCGGCTGGATGGGGGCCATTCCTCTAGCGGCTCATCAGGTAGCCATCAATCTGGCCTCCATAAGTTATATGATGTCAACAGGTATATCAGCTGCGGCCACTGTACGTGTGGGTAATCAGTTAGGGCAACGGGATATTCCTACCATGAAAATAGCAGCATATACATGCTTTTTAATGTCCATTATATTCATGGCATTTACAGGATTAATATTTATGGTTTTTAATGAATTTTTACCTTCGCTATACACCACAGATCAGGAAGTAATTAGTATTGCCGCAGGTTTACTGATTATAGCGGCCTTATTTCAATTATCTGACGGAATACAAGTAGTGGGCTTGGGTGCTTTGCGCGGAATGGGAGATGTGAAAATACCAACCTTAGTTACATTTATGGCCTATTGGGCAATAGGCTTGCCATCAGGGTACTTTTTGGCTTTCTATTTTAATTTAGGGGAGGCAGGAGTTTGGTACGGATTGCTAATCGGTTTAAGTATAACTGCAGTGTTTTTATTTATCCGATTTAAAAATAGGGCAGAAAAATTAATGCAGGAATTTGCATAAAGGAAAATAGATGGAAATCTCATGAATTTTTAGTTCTTTTGCTTTTTGCTACGTTTGTAAACTACTCATGAAAAAGTCATAAACGCAGCATACCAACCGAGCATGAATATTATAAGAAAATGTGACGGTTAAAGGTTTGCTGACAGCTGAACTATTCCATGTGACAACTTAAAATCAATTATATACACATGAAATGTCTATAAAGCATGCTATACCAACCTAGATGAATATAAAAAAAATAAGGATTTGGAAGTAAAGTGGTAGAATTCAGACATTCCAAACCGCTTAGGCGGCACAAGTCGTGGC
>JBEPWY010000364.1:0-3876 GCA_041642185.1 Marivirga sp. | reverse complement strand
TCTAATTATCAAAATATATTGATTTTGGTTTTCTTGCATTACACGGCCCTTATGGCGAAGATGGAAATATACAAGGTATTTTAGAATGGTATGGTATTCCATACAGTGGCGCTGGTATTTTACCCTCCGCTATTGGTATTAACAAAATAGCACAAAAACAGCTTATCAGCCAGTCAGGATTTGCAGTACCAAAAAGTCGTACCCTTTCGAGAAATGAGTGGAATAATATCAAGAAAGAGGATATATATCAGACATTAAAATCAGAAATAGGCTTGCCTATGGTGATCAAATCACCACATCAGGGTTCCTCTATCGGAGTGAGCATATTAAATGAGGACGATGTTGACAAGTTTCATCAATTGATCCAGAAGAGCTTTTTTATCCAGGAGGTAAATGGTCATGACTGGAAAAATTATAATGAGGAGCAAAAAATAAAATTTATTGCCCGTTTAGTGGATATCAGAGAAGGCGTTGGTTTGCCTGTACAGGTAAATAACCAGGTAATCAAAACAACTGATGCCCTGATTGATTTCTTGAATAACAATACTGTTAACGAAAAAATACAACTTCAGTCATTACAAACAGAGAGTGAATTATTAATTGAATCATTTATTGAAGGAAAGGAATTCTCTTGTATAGTGATACAGGATGAAAATAATAACCCTATTGCCCTACCCCCTACTGAAATAAGAAAGGGTAAGGATGTTTTCGATTACAGATCAAAATACCTCCCTGGCATTAGCAGAAAAATAACACCTATTAATGAGGAACTGAATGTGATAGAAAACATCAGAAAATCATGTTCCAAATTATTTAAAGCATTACAAATTAATGTATATGCAAGAATAGATGGTTTTATTGGTAAGGATGGAGATATTTATCTCAACGACCCCAATACCACTTCAGGCATGTTACCTTCTTCTTTCTTTTTCCATCAGGCAGCGGAGATAGGGCTAAATCCTTCGCAATTTTTAAGTTATATCATTCGCACCTCCTTAACTGAAAGGTTAAAAACAGGAAAAAACCACATTGCTATTCAGCAGATGATTAATCAACTGGATGAAAATTTATTGGCATTAAAAAAACAGGAAGAGAAAAAAGTCAATGTAGGCATCATCATGGGTGGTTTTTCAACAGAAAGACATATTTCTGTTGAGAGTGGTCGGAATATTTATGAAAAATTATCCTCTTCGGAAAAATATTTCCCCATTCCTGTATTTTTAACAGGTGATGAAACCAAGCATGAATTATATATTTTACCTCTTAATATCATGCTGAAAGATAATGCGGATGATATTAAAGAGAAACTTAATGACTACCATTCACATCCTATTATTGAGCAGATTAAGTTTGAATGTAAAAGCATTACTGAAAAATATGTAGCACAATCAATTACCTCTTTTCAAAAAATCAATTATACAGAACTGGCCGAACAAATTGATGTTGCTTTTATAGCCCTTCATGGCCGTCCTGGAGAAGATGGTGCGGTTCAACAGGAACTTGAAAAGTTTAATATTCCCTATAATGGATCTGGTGTTGCAAGTTCACAGGTTACAATCAATAAATTTGATACCAATGAGCTGTTAAGAAAGAACGGCATCCTTGTAGCAGATCATCGCCTGGTTTATAAAGAAGAATGGATTAAAAATAAAGCTGCCACACTAGAGAGTATTCAGCAACAGCTAAGCTATCCTTTAATAGCTAAACCTGCAGATGATGGTTGCAGCTCTGCTGTTAAGAAAATCAAAAACAAAGAAGAACTGGAGGCTTTTGCCGGAATGATGTTTCGTTCATCACCTGAATTTATAGAAGATTTAGCGAATGTTTTATCTTTAAAGGCTAATGAAGAGTTTCCTCAAAAAACATTTTTCCTTTTGGAAGAACTTATTGAAAAAGAGGAAGCAGAATACTTTTTGGAGATTACAGGTGGTTTATTAACTCATTTTGATGAGTCAGGAAAAATCAAGTATGAAATATTTGAGCCCTCCGAAGCGTTGGCTAGTGGGGAAGTATTAAGCCTGGAGGAGAAGTTTTTAGCCGGTGAGGGGCAAAATATAACCCCTGCCAGATATACAAAGAAGACTTCGGAATATGAGGTTATTGCAAAGCAAGTAAAGGATAGCTTAAAAAAAACAGCGGAAATACTTTCCATTGAAGGTTATGCACGAATAGATGCTTTTGTGAGAATTTATAAAGATTTAAAAGTTGAAACCATTATTATTGAGGTAAATTCATTACCAGGAATGACTCCAGCTACCTGTATATTCCATCAGACGGCTATTAATGGATATAAGCCTTATGATTTCATTAATGAAATATTGGAGTTTGGTATGGAAAGAACCAAAAAATTATCTATAAAACATGAAGATTAAAAATAAATCAATTAAAAGTTTACTGATTCATATTGGTATAATTTTAGCCTTAGGAATCATTCTTATTACTACGTTTTTTTATATTTATTTACCCATTAAAACCAATCATGGTGAGAGTATAACCGTTCCTGATTTGGCAGAACTACAGTTGGAAGAGTTGGATGAATTTCTGTTAAAAAGAGATTTGAGATATGAAGTTACGCCTGACTCAGGCTTTTCTGCTGAATTTCCACCTTATACAGTATTATCGCAAAATCCGAAACCAGGTGAAAAGGTAAAAGAGAACCGTAAAATATATATTTCAATTAATGCAGTAAATCCACCTGTTATAAAAATGCCTAAATTAGTGGACGGCTCTCTAAAAAATGCTCAAATGGTTCTAGAAAGCTATGATTTAAAACTAGGTGAAATTATATATGAACCACACGAATTTCAAAATGCGGTACTAAAGCAGCAATTAAAAGGTGATCCAATTGAAGCAGGTACGGAAATTCCTAAAGGATCGGTTATTGATTTAGTAATTGGTAACGGATTAGGACGTCCATTTTCAATGCCTGATTTAAGCGAAACCATGCAGGAAGATGCTGAATTTATTATCAAAGGAAATGGATTAAGATTGGGGACTGTCAATCATAGAGAAGTTGATGATAAAGCTGCTGGCCTGGTTATCCAACAATATCCTGAAGCCAATGAGTCAGTGCGTACAGGGGGCAGAGTAGATATCTGGGTGGTTGCCTCAAAATCTGAAAAGGATTTATTAACACCTGTTGAAAATTAAGCAAGCAAATTATGACTTATAGAATAATTTTATTAGTCTGTTTTTCACTTAGCCAAGTATTCGTATTAAAAGCGCAGCTGAGTGAAAAACCTATAGGTCATTTACAGAATTTCAAGAAATATAGCCAAAGAAGTCTCATCAATTCCGATACACTTAGCCTCCCCTTCTGGGACGATTTTTCCGCAAGCGAAAATATTGTTGATACAACATTATGGCAATACGGTTTAGATATTTTCGTCAATAATACACAGGCTTATTTACCTCCTTCTTTCAATGTAGCAACAATGGATGCCTTTGATGGAAATGGAACTGCTTATTCAAATGATTCACAATCCAGGGGTAAGGGTGATAGTTTAGTCTCAAAACCTATTAATCTATCAGGCTTTAATGCTAGCAGCAATATTTATTTAAGTTTTTTTTGGCAGGAAAGACATGGGGAACAAGCTCCTGATTCTCAGGATTCCCTTCTTTTAAGCTTTAAGAATGCAGAAGGGGTGTGGGAAATAGTATTCAGAAAAGAAGGTCAGGGATTAACGACTCCTACCCTATTTCATCAGGAATTTATAGCCGTTAATGATTCAAGGTTCTTGCATAGTGGCTTTCAGTTTAAATTTGAATTAGTCAGTAACCTGGCCGGAGATTTTGATGTCTTTAATTTAGATTATATTTATTTAAATGAAGGAAATACACCGGTTAATACTCAGGACCATGCTTATGATTCATATG
>JBEPWY010000363.1:0-3910 GCA_041642185.1 Marivirga sp. | reverse complement strand
TTATTTAAAAGGAATCGATTTTTGTGATCCTTCAAACGAATATTATGCTATTTATGATGAAATAAACGGTCTTACTGAATCTAATCCTGTGTTACTAAGTGGGCTTTCAGTGGGTAGAATAAGTGAAATAGAAATATTACAGAATCAAGACAATAAGGTTAAAGTTTATTTTGAAGTTAGAGAGGACATAACATTAGGTGAACAATCTGAAGCAATTCTTTATACTGATTTATTAGGTTCTCAAACTATAGTGTTGAACAGAAACCAGGTTCAGGAATCACTTCCTGAAGGCAGTCAAATAAGAGGCTCTGTTAAACCATCTTTAACAGCTCAAATACAAGAGCAAGCTTATCCTGTTTTGCAAACCCTTGACTCGGTTGGTAAACACCTGAATAGCATACTTGAAAATATTAATAGTAACGAGCAGAAAATCAATGGCATTTTAACAGATGTTAAAACAACCACTGACGCCCTGGCCAATATTTCACAAAAAGAAGCTACCATCAGAGCATTAATTGATGACTTTAAAAGGATTTCAGGAATTTTAGCTAACGAAAAATCAGGATTACCGGCTACTTTGGCAAAAATAAATGGTGTAGCAGATTCATTAAATTCACTTGAGGTTGGAAGGGTAGTAAAAAGACTGGACACCACCTTAACAAATGTCAATTCTGTAATAGCCTCAATGCAGGATGGAGAAGGGACCATCGATAAATTGTTAAATGACGACTCCCTTTATAACACCTTAAATAAAACTTTAGAAGATCTGGACAAATTACTTATAGATGTTGAACAACAACCTAAAAAGTATGTTCACTTCTCTTTATTTGGCAAAAAAGACAAATAAACCAGGATTTCAACCATAAAATTTTAAATTTTTCATCATATATTTTTCATATCTAACCATTTATTAGCTGCATGGATATAGCATTCAATAAAAACGAAGACCTTAACAAACAATCTATTGACCAACTAAAATATAAGCTTGAAAAAGTTTATTTAGGAGGTGGAGAAAAAAAAATTGCTTCCCAGCACAAAAAAGGCAAACTAACTGCCCGTGAAAGAATTGAATATCTGCTGGATAAGGATACTGAATTTTTAGAAGTTGGTGCCTTTACAGCCGAAGGAATGTATGAAGAAGTGGGCGGTTGCCCCTCAGCAGGTGTGGTTACAGGTATCGGCTATGTGGAAGGCCGCCAGGTAATGGTTGTTGCTAACGATGCTACAGTAAAAGCAGGCGCTTGGTTTCCTATGACCGCTAAAAAGAATTTACGGGCACAGGAAATTGCGATGGAAAACCGATTACCTATCATTTACCTTGTAGATAGTGCAGGTGTTTTTCTCCCTATGCAAAATGAAATTTTTCCTGATAAAGAACACTTCGGAAGGCAATTTCGCAATAATGCTAAGATGTCTTCCATGGGGATTATACAAGTAGCTGCTATTATGGGTAGCTGTGTGGCGGGAGGAGCTTATTTACCTATTATGGCTGATGAAGCAATGATAGTGAATGAAACTGGTTCTATATTTTTGGCAGGATCCTATTTGGTTAAAGCCGCAATTGGAGAAAATATCGATAATGAAACTTTAGGTGGTGCATCAACACACTGTGAGATATCAGGCGTTACTGATAATAAATATGAAACTGATGAAGAGTGTTTAGATGCTATCAGGAAAATATTTGAAAAAGTAGGATCTTACGAAAAAGCAGGATTTAATCGCATTGAACCGGCAAAACCGGCTAAAGATGAGAAAGAAATTTATGGTATACTTCCTCACGATCGAGTAAAACCTTATGACACCAAGGACATTATAGAGCGCTTGGTTGATAATTCTGAGTACGATGAATACAAAGCACTTTATGGTAAATCTCTTATTTGTGCCACCGCCAGGATTGATGGCTGGGCAGTTGGTATAATTGCCAACCAACGTAAAGTGGTGAAAACCAAAAAAGGTGAAATGCAGATGGGTGGTGTAATCTATTCTGACTCAGCTGATAAAGCCGCAAGATTTATAATGAACTGCAACCAAAGAAAAATACCCTTACTTTTCCTTCAGGATGTAAGTGGTTTTATGGTAGGGAGCAAATCGGAACATGGTGGAATTATTAAAGACGGGGCTAAAATGGTAAATGCCATGGCTAATTCTGTTGTACCTAAATTTACTGTAATTATTGGAAACTCCTACGGAGCAGGTAATTACGCCATGTGCGGAAAAGCTTATGATCCGAGGCTTATATATGCCTGGCCAAGTGCACAAATTGCAGTAATGAGTGGAGCAGCTGCTGCCAAGGTATTGCTTCAAATTAAAGTAGCTACTTTAAAAGCCAAAGGAGAAAAAGAAATTACAGAAGAAGAAGAAAAGAAAATGTTGGCGGAGATTACCGATAAATACAATGAGGAACTCTCGCCTTATTATGCAGCTGCCCGACTTTGGGTAGATGGTATCATCGATCCTTTAGAAACTAGGAAAGTGATCTCTATGGGGATAGAAGCAGCTGACCACGCTCCTATCGAAAAACCATTCAATGTTGGTGTAATACAAACCTGATATTGACCTTTTATGATTGATATAGATAAAAAAGAATTTAAAGCATTGGTTTCTCTTCTCGATGATGAGGATGCGGAAGTAAACCGCCATGTAGAAGAGAAAATCATGTCTTTAGGCAGCGCTATCATCCCCTACCTTGAAGAGCAGTGGGAGAATAGTTTTGACCCTGAAATACAGCGCAAATTGGAAGACATGATTCATGTACTCCAATTTGATTTGTTAAAGGAAAGGCTTCTAAAATGGAAAAAAAACGGTGCTACTGATTTACTGGAGGGCATGTGGATTATTTCCACCTATCAATATCCTGACACCGAACTGGAAGAATTAAGCCAGCAGATAGAACAAATTTATTATGACATTTGGGTGGATCTTAAGCCTGACCTTCATCCATATGATCAGGTTAAAATGATCAATAGCTCTTTATTTTCTAAACTAAAATTCAGAGCTAATACAAAGAATTTTCACTCGCCAAATAACTCTTTATTAAAAGCTGTTTTAGAAAGTAAAAAAGGAAACCCTATTTCACTTTCAGTTATTTATATTTTAGTGGCAGAAAAATTAGGGCTTCCAGTTAAAGGAGTGAACCTTCCGAACTTATTTATCATCACTTATAAAACGGACGATTTACAGTTTTATATTAATGCTTTTAATAGAGGCTTGATATTTTCCAGAAAAGATATAGATAATTATGTTGCCAACCTTAACCTGACACCAAAAGAAAGCTTTTATCAGCCATGCTCTAATGAAGAAATTTTAAAAAGGGTACTACGAAATTTAATTATTGCTTACGATAAATTGGGGGAACATCAAAAGTCGGAGGAAATAAAAGAATTGTTGGTATTACTTTCTGGAGGCATTGATTTTGATGCTCTGGGAATATAATTTACTAAAATCGATTAAACAACCTGAGTTCGATCTTAAAAATTGAAGTAAAACTCATCAAGGCATCATCTCGGTCCCTATGGATAGGGATTATATATTGCAACAAAAAGAAAAATTATCTGGTATCTCATTAATATTTAGCATGAGATACCGGATAAATTAAGACTTTAAAAAACCTAAGTCTTAATTTTCCGGCATGACGACATTCTAAATTAATCGAACTCAGGTAAATTAGTTATGTAAACAAAAAATGCCGGATGATGTACAGCATATTTTGTTACACATGATTTATTAAAACCTTTTAATCCTGCAGCCCATAGCAGGTATTTTTGACTGCTGTATTTTTGATCCCGACTCAAAAGCTGATACTGCACCTTCGGCATAATCTTTAGTTACCTGATTGGCATTTTGAGGGTTATCATCAATTGCTCCCTGGTAAAGCACTTTAAGTGTATTTCCTGAAGTATTTACAAGAAAT
>JBEPWY010000362.1:0-3911 GCA_041642185.1 Marivirga sp. | reverse complement strand
ACCAATAAATGAACAAAATTTGCTATAAAACACTTTTTTTTTAAATGTGAATAATTTTTAAATTAACACTTCAAATTAGAAAATTATGGAAAAAGGATATGCAACAGAAAATCAAAATCACCTAACACCGGTCCTATGAAAAGCTTTAAGAATGCCAGCCAACCCTAATCCAAGGCCTGGTTCATTGAAATTTTAATTTTCTCCCTTCCATAAATCATTAAATTACCCTCCTGCCCTACACCTTCATAATATCAGCTTAATACATGATATAGGTCATGGTTTCCGTTACCACCGCAGTGTAGTTTTGTGTATACTAAAAAAGAGAAAGATGATAAGCGATTTAGTAAAAAAATATAACAAAGCAATCCCACGCTATACAAGTTATCCTACAGTGCCACATTGGACGGAGTCAGCCCCTGACCCAAATAAATGGTTGCTTCATGTAAATGAGGCTTATTATAATCAGGAAGAAAAAGGTATTAGTTTATATATTCACCTGCCTTTTTGTGAAAGCTTATGCACCTATTGCGGATGCAACAAAAGGATTACAAAAAATCACTCATTGGAAAACCCTTATATTACTGCTTTATTAGCTGAATGGGACATCTACGTTAAAGCTTTGGGTGAAAAACCTGTTATAAAAAATCTACACTTAGGCGGAGGAACTCCCACTTTTTTTGCGCCAGAAACGCTCGAAACTCTTTTAACAAGCATATTGGAAAAAGCTGAAATAGCCCAAAACCATGCTTTTAGTTTTGAAGGCCATCCTAACAACACTAAATATGAGCACCTTGAAGTGCTGGCAAAATTAGGCTTCAACAGAGTTTCTTATGGTATACAAGACTTCAACCCTGTTGTGCAAAAGGCCATTCATAGAATGCAGCCGATTGAAAATGTGGAAAACGTAACAAAATGGTCCAGAGAACTGGGTTATTCTTCCATTAACTTTGACCTTATCTATGGTCTGCCTTTTCAAACGGAAGAGACTTTGTCGGATACAATTGAAAAAATAAGAGATTTTCAACCTGAAAGAATTGCTTTGTACAGCTACGCTCATGTGCCATGGAAAAGTAAGAGCCAAAGAGGTTATGATGAAAGCCATTTACCAAACCCAGAGCAAAAATTGAATATGTATTGGCAGGCAAAAAAACAGCTGAATGAGATGGGGTATGTGAATATAGGCATGGACCATTTTGCCAAGCCTGAGGATGAATTAAGCATAGCAAAAGACAAAGGATATCTCAATCGTAATTTTATGGGCTATACTACAGATAAAAATGAAATGATGATAGGACTAGGATGCTCCTCCATCAGCTCCACAGGAAAGGCATTTACACAAAATGAAAAAGTAGTCGAAAAATACCAGGACAGCGTGATGGAAGGTGTTTTACCGCTAATTACCGGCCATTATTTAACACAGCAAGAGTCGGAAATAGCTACTTTTATGAAAAACGTAAGCTGTTTAGGCAAAGCCTCATTTTTAGACTCTCCGTTATTAACTAATTTATTTGAAAATACTATTGATGATTTAAAATCAATGGAAAAAGATGAATTAATAGTTTTAGGAAACTTTAGTCTTAATGTAACTGAAAAAGGGATGCTTTTCGTAAGGAACATCTGTAGTTTATTTGATCCTAATATCCAGAACAAAACCTCGGACAAACCACAATTTAGCCAGAGCATTTAAAAAATTAAATTTACTCCTTTTAAAACATCAATATTTAAAACAATATCAGCTTCTTCATAGTAAATACAAGTATGAAGAAGCTGATATTCCCTATAAGTTTCACCACTTTTATAGCCTTGTTATATGTAATAGCAGCAGGATTTAATTTCCCCTATCCTTTAGTTGCCGCTTTATTTGTGGCTTTCCCTATTGCATTAATATGGATGGTGGTTAAAATATTGAAAGATGGAGAACATAGCGGCAAAACTTTTGAAGAAGATTTTTATGAGTATTAAACTTCTATAATTCATTTTAATTAGTTTTGCACAATATCTTCAGTCTAAAAAAATTTATCCTATGCGTTTGATGCGAAAAACTCTATTGTTAAATATTATTGCCTTTGCACTTTTTTCCTGCCAAACATCAAAAGTTGTTCCTTATACAGATGCAGAAAAAGAATTATCTAATCAGTTAGGCCAGGCTACTTTATGGTTTCAAAAATCTGCCGAAATGGAAGTTGAATTTTTACAGGCATATGGGTTGGGAAAAATGCTTTTAAGACAGAAAATGGATACTTTTAATAGTATCGGCAAGAAACCAGCAGTGATATTAGATCTTGATGAAACTGTTATGGACAACAGCCCATATCAGGCTCGTCTTTTTCTCAATGGCGAAACCTACAATTCTGTTTCATGGAATGCCTGGTGCAATGAAGGTATTGCAGACGCCTTACCCGGCGCTTTAGATTTTCTTAAATTTGCTGAAGCCTTGGATGTTGAAATATTCTATATCTCCAACAGAAAATCAGAGGTATTGGAGAGCACCATTGAAAATTTAAAGAAGATTGGTGTGCCTAATGCTGATACTGATCACGTTCTGCTCAGAACAGCGGGAAGAGATAAAACAGACAGAAGAAATATTGTTAAGGCCCAATACGAAGTATTGCTTTATGTAGGAGATAACCTTACAGATTACAGTGAAGACTATGCTGAAAGAAGCGGTAATAATTTAGGTAAAGGACTTGTAAATAAGCACCGTAAAGAATTGTTGTACAATTTTATCATGCTTCCTAACCCAATGTATGGCGACTGGGAATCAGCCATATATAATTATGATTTTAGTTTGTCTGACGAAGAAAAAATAAGATTGAGAAGAGAGATTCTCGACACTAAAAAAAATTAATACTTACAAAAATAAAAGGGCACTGTTTTTTAAGTGCCCTTTTATTATAATTAAATGTATTTTTTAGTTTTCAGAAATTGTAGGATTGTCAAGTCCTCCAGTATCTGGCCCGCTACGATATTCACCACGAATAAATAAAGTGGTAATATCTTCAAGAACAGTTTCAATTTGTTCCTGAGAAGCTGCAGTTCCATTTATATTACCTATTCTCCAATCAGCACTATCATCAAGCGATACCGAATAAGAAGTCCAGTCAGTACCAGGATTATTAGCAAGATCAAGTGCCAATCTTAAGCCTCCTCCATCAATAATCACATCATTGCTATCAAATTGACTGTTTGTAGAGCTTTGTTTCAGGTCAAAAGAAAGTATACCTCCATAAAAATCTCCATTATATGAAGAAGGAGCTTCCCAATACCAAACTCCACCCTGAACATCATCAGTAGCCTCTAAGTAGCCGCCAGGATTTCCACCAGAATTAACCACTGTCGGCTGTACAGATCCTGCCTGGGCATCACCTGACACCAACCATCCATTATCATTTCCATCATCAAATGTGGTGGTTACATCGTCTTCATCCCCATCGTCATCACCATCATCATCTCCACCGTCATCACCAGAGCCTTCTGTTGGTTCAAAAACATCAAAATCTCCTTCACAATCGCTGTTTAAATGCAGATAGTCATAATTAGCATTGATTTCATCAATCATATCAATATTTATATTTCCTGCATATAAGGCTCCATTAACTGATAATAAAACATAAAAATTTTGATCTGCCGGATCCATTTCAGGATCAAATGGGAATTTTAAACATAGCAATTCATTATCATCAACTTCGCTATTCCAGTCACCATCTGCAGAAGCATTCCAAATAAGGTCTGTCTCATCAGTTTCTTCAGAACTAGGGTATACCCACGCTTCCATAGTAGCTACATGGTGACCCTCATCATCGCAGTAATTAGCAAAAATACATAGGTTTTTTACAGACTTAAGATCAATATTCCAGAAAGTAAAACCAAATTGAGGGGGCGTAAAATTTTCTATACAAAGCACTTCAATT
>JBEPWY010000361.1:0-3911 GCA_041642185.1 Marivirga sp. | reverse complement strand
GATGCAGGGAAATCCAAAGAAGAAATTTTGGCAATTAATATGCCACAGCAGAGTTATAATTTTGTAGCCACTGGAGTGAAAGTGGTGGAATAATAATAATAGATTTTAAATTTTAATAGAAAAAGAGAGGGATTTATTTATAAAGCCCTCTGCTTTTTTCTCTTTTAAATAATTTCCTGAACCTTAATCCACTAAGAGTACTGAATCCACCTACAAGGGCACCTATAATAGCTGTAACTAGTATCATATAAACCCCATTCGAAAAAGAGAATAAGGTGGCTATTTTATCTGACAATAAGCCGTCGGAGCCATTATGTATTATTAATCCTTTAATAAACCAAAGGAACCCTATCCCTAGAAAACCACTGAAAAAAGAACTTAAATTAGTACCGCTTAACAGCGCGCCTGCAAAAAATCCGCAAACAGCTATTGACCACCAGGGAAAATACAATAAGGCAAAATGTGCTACTACTGCAATAATTATTGTTCTAAATAGAAATTTCATTCTTCGCTTGGTGTTAATGTTTGCGTGAAAATAATATTATTTAATGCTTCTGGATTGGGATTGTGATCTAACTCATAATACTCGCCCCGGCTCCAGGTGTCAATCATATTATCATAATAATGGCTGCCCGGATTACCGGATTGTCCGCCAGGATAAACCCCGTAGCCTCTGACAGGAGTTTCCATAGAGACAATCATTCTCCATGAAGCACCATGTCGTGCCGATGTAGCATTAACTATATGTTTGTTGCCCCCAATTGGTACTCTTTCACTGCTAAATGCAGGAAGCCTGGCTAAATGCAGAACTGTCGTATTTTTAAAATTACTCCAAACTAAATCCAAGTCTTTTTCGCTCTTCCAGTTTTCAACAGAATCGACAGCTGATTTAAATCCGGCCATATATAAATCTGTTATACTTTCTTTTTTATCGGTACTCTTATTGTCAATAAAAGGGTCGTTCGGATGGTTTTTTAGGATTTCTAATGTGACAGGCAATTCAGGCTTCCTTAAATTTTCATCTTTGTCATAAATTTCATCCCACAGGTTTTTATAGACTTCATCCCACCAAACTTCAAAATAGGCAGGTGCAACATCATCTTTTTCTGTAATATAATCCCAGTTAGATAAAATATCATAAGCTTTTTTCTGAATTTCATTTAATTTGTTTTTGTTCAGACTTTCGAGCATTTCGGGCAAAATTTCAGAAGCAAATAAATTAAAGTTATCTGTTTGCAATCTCATCATATCTCCAATTGTAATGTTTTGAAGGGTAGATAATTGGTTGTTAATTCTCCTGTTTCTGTAATGTTCGTATCCTTTGTCATAATGATAGTAGGGATAAGTGCTGTCAACAGGAATTTGATTTGCTGAACTTAAAAATCCCTGCTTCGGATTTTTTAAATAAGCTTTATGCTCATGTGGAATAAAATCCACCCAATCCATATCAGCTCGGGATCCATCCATAATAAATTTCCCTTGTTCCTCCCATTTTACAGGGAATTTACCATTTACCCAAATGGCAATATCTCCCTGCACACTGGCAAAGGCAAAATTTTGTGCAGGTGTATCATAATGAGTTAGCGCTTCCGTAAAATCATTGTAATTGTTTGCCCTATTCAGTAAATGAAAAGTAAGTTGTTCATTGGAAGGATCATGTGCAGTCCAGCGTAAAGCAAAATTAGCTTTTGCATTTTCACCTTTGTAATTTTCATCGTACACTATGGGGCCGTGGTGGGTATAATAAATTGTGTCACTGAAATTATCTTCACCTCTTACTTTGAAGGATTGTACAATTTTTTGAGTTTTCAACCATTTA
This sequence comes from Marivirga sp., assembly GCA_041642185.1. Taxonomy (GTDB): domain Bacteria; phylum Bacteroidota; class Bacteroidia; order Cytophagales; family Cyclobacteriaceae; genus Marivirga. The sequence goes on along the minus strand of JBEPWY010000361.1, from coordinate 2,092 downwards.
CCATTGTAAAAATATTCTGTTTTATCAGCATCCTTAAACTGAATATGATACCAATCACGTACATCTCTGGTGGCATTGGTTTCCCCCCAAGAAATACTGTCATTAAAACCTATTATTACCCCCATTGCTCCTGGCAAGGTGCCTCCATATGTATTAACGCCAGGTGCATTTAAATGCATTACGTACCAGATAGAAGGTAAATTAAGGCCTAAATGAGGATCGTTGGCCAAAATAGGTTTACCGGTACTAGTTTTCTTTCCCGATACCACCCAGTTGTTGCTTCCGTTTGCGGGGTTTGGCTGAACCCCATTTTCATTGGGTTTATCTGGGAATATTAAAGGAAAAGCTACAGAATCAGGGCGTCTAACAGTTATTGGATCGAAATCCCATTGTTTTTCTGAAGGAATAATGGGGTCCATATTGGAATATCGGTCAGGGAATAAAAAATCGAAACGCTGTTTACCTAATATCTTTAATAGCTGCGTATTTTCAATATCTGAATCGCTTCCGGCTAAATCATTGGCCATATATTTTAATAATAAGGCTGATTTGAGATTAGTCCAGGGCTCAGGTTTATAATTAAGTAATTTATATTCTAAGGGCAGTTGATTGTATGTTAATGAGCTTATATAACTATTGATGCCAGATGTGTATGCGTTTAGCAAAGGTCCTACCACAGGATCTTCTTCCATTACTTTAACTCCATTTTCTGCCGCATAAAGCAATCCGTTTCTTCTTTGATAACGGTCAAAATTTAATGCATCTGCACCTATTATTTCGGATACTCTACCTGCCGAAGCATGTGTTTGAAATTCCATTTGCCATAATCTGTTGAGAGCAGTTACATAACCCTGTGTCATATATAAATCAGGATCGTTTTTAGCAAAAACGTGTGGGATTAGAAGAGAATCGTAATGAACTGCAACGGCTTCAGTTAAGCCTTCAATAACAACTTTTTCCTCAAAGGGAATATTTTTATTTTCTGAATTGGCCCAGAAACCATTATAAGGGTCAAGGAACTTCCCAAGTGGTGGTATCTGGCCCCATTTTTCATTTAATCCTACAACTAAAGCAACTGCAATAATGAATGAAAACAGGAATTTTATAAATTTCATAAATGGTAGCGCTTGAAATGATCTCCTAATGTATAAAAAAATGGTTTTGAATGGTAATCTAGTTCAATAAATATTAATGAATCTGTATCTTTGTTGCATTATGCAACAAGTAATAAAAAAATTCCCTGATAAAATTGTACAAAAAGCACAGAGAATCAGAGCGCTGGTAACGGATGTGGATGGTGTTTTGAGTAATGGTGGTATTATTTATGATGGAGGAAAGGAAGAATGGAAACAATTTAATGTGAAGGACGGCCAGATTGTGAAACCTTTGCGTGAAAACGCAGTAATTGTGGCGGCCATAACCGGGAGGAATTCTCCAGTTGTAAAAAGACGTTTGGAAGAACTCAACTTCGATTACCATATACATGGCAAGTTGGATAAGATCAATTATTTCGAAGAAATACTTTCAATTTTTGAGATAAAGGCTGAAGAGGTGTGTTATATAGGAGATGATCTAACTGATATTCCTTGTTTAAAAGCCGCGGGTTTGGGTGTTTGTCCTGCAGATGGAATAGAGTATGTAAAAGATTATGCTGATTTTATCAGTACCAAAAATGGGGGAGAAGGCATTTTTCGTGAAATTGCAGATTTAATTCTGGCTTCTCAGGGAAAATTGGAAAATGTAGTTCAGCAATATTTAGAAAAAAAGTAATTAATGGAAAGATTTATAAAACCGATTCAGGTAAGTGAAAATATACAACTAGGTGGAGAAAGATTAGTGGTATTTGCCGGGCCTTGTGCTGCTGAAAGCACGGGTTTGTTAGACGAAACTGCTTCAGAGTTGCAAAAAATTTGTGCTAAATTAGATATTGATTTAATATTTAAGTCTTCCTTTGATAAGGCTAATCGTACTTCTTTAAATTCTTATAGAGGGCCTGGGCTTGAAAAAGGAATTCAAATGTTAGCTGATGTGAAATCAAAATATGGTTTGCCATTGGTAACAGATGTTCATGAAACTGCCCAGGTAAAAAGAG
>JBEPWY010000360.1:0-3921 GCA_041642185.1 Marivirga sp. | reverse complement strand
TGCATGTTCGCCCTCTGGCTCAATGAATATGAGTGGCTTATTTGAAATATTGAGGTGCCCTTTTGCGGCTTCTTCTGCCCAATACTCTCCCATTTGTGTTGATGGGGTGATAGGATATGCTCCGGCCGCATCTGAGGATTCACGTTCGCACATGATCGCCGCAGAATTGCCGTCCATTGCTGCAGTGACTCCAGGATATTTTGGTTTGACAATTTCACTCATGAGTGTGTGCTTTAAATTTTTAGTTATTCACTCAATACCATTTTTCGTGTAGCTGTAGCCATTGCCATGAAACTATTCACGGTATCTAAGCTCATCCACATATCTTTACTTTGCGTAGGGTAATAAAGTGGTGCCAGGTGGAGTTCATTGAATTTATTGTCAATTGCTCTGCATCTGGACAGAAGGTCTTTAACATTTGAAGATTTTTCAAACTCAGCACCGTTTTCTAAAAGGAAACTTGCCAAATAATTTACGATGGCGTCGTGTGCATTCTGACAAACGCTATAATGTACTACGTCCTCTTCAGGTTTGCATAACTCATTATTTGCTCTTGATAACAGCTCATCGGCTGTTTCTAACATGGTTTTAGTCATCTGTTCCATATCCGTAGGGTTTTGTTATAGAAATAAATCTACAAATTGGAATTGACATATATAATGATAGAAATCAGGAAAAGGGATGACTTACATCGGATTATAAGCCACAATTTTACTAATCTAATTGATGTTGTATGGGGCAATTTAAGCCTTCAAAAAATACTGGTGTGGCGGCATATTTCCAAATGCTGCCACTGACCTTTAAAACACCTATTACAATTTTTGAGAAAATAAAGATATTAACAGCCTGTATATTATAAAAATTAGCCTTTTTACAAGAATTCCGGGTTTTCTATTTTTTGTCTCATTAACCACTCTTGCACAGTCGAAAAAAGCACAATCGGTACGTTGGCCTGCCAAAAAAACCCATGTACAGGAAGTAAAAGAAAGAACGCTTTTGGTTGCCCTTCCCGGCTATCCTGGTGTGATGAAAACGTAAAAAAAGTGTTCACCAGGATGTGGGATTTTTCAGAAATGGAATTTGTGCCTGCCGAAAAAATACCTTCTATAATTGAGGGTAAAGAAAAACAATATGCTATCATGTCTGTAAACATAGTTACAGTAAAGCAAACAGCATCTATTGTTGGTCAATCCAGCAGCTATATGCGCTTTTCTGTAAGACTGGCAGAGAAATATAAAAAGAAAAAATCCATTTATTACCAGGACGTAACCTTTACTCAAAAAGAAGATGATATTTATTTGGGGCCCATAGAGGTTTTTGTTGCCAGTTGTAATATTATGAACCACTATAACTCAAGGATAAATGATGAAGGATTAATAAGCGCAGTACTGAAAAATGCAGGAAAACTTGAAAAGAAAACGCTTCTGCTCGATAAAGATTATATACATGAGGATATGACTAAAACCAAAATAGCAAGCTTTTACCCTTACCCTTTCGAAATAGTTGGAACAGCAGAAATAGAAAAGGCTTTGGCAGATAGGAATGAAAAATATGCATTTGTGGAGCTTATACCTGTCGGTACTGCTACCAATATGATGATGCATGAGATCTATGACTGCAAAGATGGTTACCTTCTGAGCAGTGGTGAATTGCATAATGGTGCCTTTGATAGGTACAGTAACTGGATCAATGAAGACCATCTGAACGCGTATGTTAAGAATTATGAAAGAATGAACCGAATGGCTGAAGACCGTAAGTAATAGTTCTAGTTAGAGGCTACAGGTTTATTTTCTCCATAGCCTTTAATGGTTATCCAATCTTCATCAATACCTAAAACAATATTATAATTAGCCACGGACTTTGCTCTCGATTTAGATAAAGCCTTGTTATAGCTATCTTTACCGTAACTATCGGTTATGTCAGTTTTCAAATAACAATGAGTCTTTTAAGACGGAGATAAGTTAGGTTTTAATTGAATAAAAAAAGCTATCCCAAAAGCTACGAATATAACTTTTGAGACAGCCTCCTATAAGTAGAATTTAATAATTAGTCTCTAGCTATACTTCCCGGATAAGCCGTTTTTTGATTTTCAATATTGGTGATAGATAGTAAAGGCCCGTAGGATAAAGTTAAAGGATGACTTTGCTGGTTTATGTCTCCTATTTGTATTTCTTTAATGCCGGATTCTATATTATATCCATAAAATGCATGTGATGTACCTAAAAACACAATATTTTCATGGGCGACTAATTCGGTTTGAGCAAAGCTAAAAGGGCTTACTTCCCATATTTTTTCCCCACTGGTAATATTAAAGCAATGAATGGCATCAAAACCAAAGTTTTTGGTGGTCAATACATAATTGCCATATATTTCAGGAGGATAGACCAAATTACTCATATTAGCATCCCAAATTAAATTCCCAGTATTAGGGTCAATTTTCACGATTTTATCTTGATTAGTATTTACAATCAAATTATTACCATCAATTCCAACTCCATAGTAGGAAATAAAATCACTTTCCCAAGCTATTTCCCCATTCGAGAAATTTAGGGCAAATACACCATTATAATGGCTAAAAATAATATAATCATTATAGATGGTAGGATATCCTGAATTTTGATAAGATTTTTCCCAAATCAATTCAAGTGTATTTTTATCCCTCATAAATATACTGTCATTACCAGCAGCAAAAATCACTTTATCTTCGTGAATTAAAGTTGAGGAATGGCTATTCGAATATTTCTCGGATATGAACTCTTCTAAAATCTGTCCATTATTACTGTCTAATATATAAAAGTCAGATTGATTGGTGCCAACATAAACTTTACCATCAGCATAATTTACATGACTCACGAAATCATCTATTAGTATATCTTGCTGCCATAAGATGTCTCCAGTCATCATTTTAATGGCTATAATTAAATTATCAACTCCTAAATAAACTATTTCTTGATGAACAAAATTTGTTCTGCCTTTACCAGGAAATTCCCACAATACCTCTCCCCTTCCGTTTATAGCCATTACTTTGTATTCTTCCCAAGTGGTAAGTCCTGCAGCTGTTGTTATGATTACTTTATTGCTAAGATTTTCTGCAATATTAATTCCAAACTTTACAGAGGAACTATCGGTTTCAATACTTAAGCTGTCGACTTGCTTTTGTTGTGGGATTCCCTCTCCATATAAATTTATAGTTTGGTCTCCCAAGCCATTAAGGCTTCCAGATCCCTTGAATTGATATCCATTTATTTCTGTAGTTGAAAAATTGTAATCCCCCTCTTCAAAAACATTTAAGTGCAATTCAATATAGTTCGATTCATCCAACGGAACACCTTTTTCATATATCCCTTTTACATCTGTATAGGTTATATAGGCATTTATATTTAATTGATTATTTAATTCTGATGTTTCATTATCATCTCTGCAGGATGACAAACAAAGTAATAGTGCTATAAAACCTATAAATAAATGGTAGGAATGTTTCATGATTTACAATTTAGAGTATAAATAATGTTAAAATTTTCATAAATCTATCTAGGTCGATAGTCTCGAAAAAATCATTTATCTTGAATTACTTACATTTCTTATGATCAGTTAGCAATACTGGGAATCTACTTTATCTGATTGGTGGTATTCATTATATGTGCAATTTAATCATGAAAGTGCAGGTAATACACCTGCACTTTCATGATTAAATAGTCATTCTTTATTTTTCTAGAATAACAAATTCCACTCTTCTGTTTTTGGCTCTGCCTTCAGGCGTTAAGTTAGAGGCTACAGGTTTACTTTCTCCATAACCTTTAAATTTAATCCTATCTTCGTCAATGCCTAAACCAATATTATAATTAGCCACGGATTCTGCTCTCGATTTAGATAAAGCCATGTTATAGCTATCTTTACCGTAACTATCGGTATGTCCACTCA
>JBEPWY010000359.1:0-3926 GCA_041642185.1 Marivirga sp. | reverse complement strand
ATGTTTCCAAACCGGTTGATGAAAAGTTATTACAAAAGAAAATGCTTTTATACCTCAAAAAAGCCGCTTTAAAAAAACAAACCCAATCCAACAGTGAAAACCTTAACGGTGAAAGAAAATATATTAATCTTAATTATCTTATAGAGCGAACGAAATCAGACCCTTTGTTAATGACAGAAATGATCTCCCTTTACTTAGGCCAAACTAATTCATTAAGAAAAGAAATGATAGAGAGTTCTAAAAACAAAAACTGGAAAGAACTGCAAGTTATTGCGCATAAATTAATACCCTCTTTTTCAATTGTAGGACTCAGTTCTGAAAATGAAAAATTAGCAGAAAACTTACAGGAATATGCAAGAAACGAGGAGAACACAGACCAAATACAAGGAATTGTATCAAAACTTGAAAAAGTTTTAAAATTTGCCTGCAAAGAGCTGGAGATAGAAATGAACCTTATCAACAAAACAAACCATGAATAATGAAAATAAATTAAAACTTTTTCTTGTAGACGATGATGTTGTTTACCTAAAAATGCTGGAAATTGAATTTCTCCATCACGGAGATTTTATTATAGAAACCTTTGTAACAGGAGAACTGTGCATTGAAAATTTAAACCAAAACCCTGACCTCATTATTTTAGATTATTTGCTTGATGGCACCAATAAAAATGCCATGAATGGCTTGGAAGCTTTAGATCAAATAAAGGCTGTTGAGCCCGAATTACCTGTAATTATACTTTCACAACAAGATAAAATTGAAGTAGCTGTAAACTGCATGCACCATAAAGCACTGGATTATGTGGTAAAAAGTGAAACAGCATTTGTACGTTTACAAAAGATAATTACCGCATTTTTTGAAAAACAGAAAATGGAAAAGCAACTTATTTGGTATATGGAAAAAATGTAATGAAGAGATTATATTTTTTGATTTAAGCGAACATCTCATTAATAAATTATTTATATATTCTAAAGTATTTTAGTCTCACAATCAGGCCAATAATGAGTGGATTGTAATACAGAAGCAATTTTTTTACCTATTCCAAGATAGTGGAAACTTTTTTTGAAGAGATGCCATTTGTTCATACCCTATAAAACTGGAACCTTCAGTTTAAATATTTGATTTATGTAATAATTTACCTCAAAGGTATAAATACATGCCTACTATTGTACGTACTTTTGTATAAGTTTAAATAAAATAGTAAATAATCTCATTATCATTTAAAATATGGGCCTCTGATAGGAACTCCCTTGGAAATTCTCTCAGAGGAATTCCTTTAGAACAAACCGCTAAAGCGGTGCATGGGTTGTTATAAACAAACTATATACACCTTAAAAAAATTAAATAATGACTAGCTGGGCTAAAAAGAGAGAAAAGCTCAAAAAAATCTTCGCGACCTTTAAAAACCAAGAGGTACTGATGGAAGAAAAGAAAATGGATGAGGTTTTGAGTAGGCTAGCATTTAAATTAGGAAAATCGAAAGAGGCTGTTCGGAAATTAATTTCTAAATTATAATGTCTAATGCAGGTTAATACCATTTTGAATGCAGAATAAACTCATTCGAATTTTAAAGATTAAACTAGCTTATTTGTGGATGTTTTTCAATGTACAGGCAGGTTAACTCCTAACATTAAATCAAATATTAGTAATAACCTGAGTTCGATTTAAAAATTTTTCCTAAAACTATATTCGGACTTCCTCTAGGAAATTTTCTTTTTACATTTTCTAAAAAAACTTATGCCATCACAACCGTATACGTGATCTCAATAACATTTCAGTATGAGATACCGGATAAATTAAGACTTTTGAAAAAGTAAGTTTTAATTTTCCGGCATGACGGCATTTTGTAGCAATCGAACTCAGGTTAATAGCTTCAGTATTCAGCTAGATTATGTGCTCCAATTTTGATTTGTTAATCTACAAAAGAAAGATAAACCCAAAATGTTAGTTTAAGATAAATCTTTGCTCTTTAAAGAAGGATAAACCTTTAAAATTTTAACTTATTCGCATGGTCCTGTACAATAATCCTTTTTGTAATGAAAACAGTGATTCATGTAAGCCTCTTCCCAAAGAATATAACAAAATACTGGCTCTATTACTCACCTTTGTCTCACTGAATATTCTGTTCAGTCTGTACGCCAGTTGCGTATCTTAAATTTTTTAATATGTTAATTACAAAATCAATTACAATTTTCACCTTAGCGGCAGCTATTTTTTTTACTGCCTGCAACGAGAAAGAAGATGTAGGAGTGCGTCCAAGCGTAGTGTCCACCGACCCTATCAGTGATGCAGGTAATATCGCAGTGAGCAGTCAGGTGACTGCAATGTTTAGTGAGGTAATGGATGGTTCTACAAACACCAAATTCAGCCTTACGCATGGTGCTACAGTAGTAGAAGGAACAACAGTATATAATGAGTTATCCGTTTCTTTCACTCCAGTAGCTAATCTTTTGCCAAATACGATCTATATAGCTACTATTGACAGATCAGCAAAAAGCCTTAGTGGCAGCAGCATGTTTGATGATTATATCTGGGAATTCACTACAGGCGACCTGCCTGACACAAGCTTGCCAACGGTCACTTCAACTAATCCTGAGAATGATGCAGCTGATGTAGACATTAGCACTGCTGTGGTTTTCACTTTTAGTGAAGAAATGGATCAAAGCACTATCAGTGCTTCAACTTTTGTCCTAAAACAAGGAACAGAAGTTATTGCAGGTGAAATTTCTGTTACTGCTACTACTGCAACCTTTACATCTTTCCAGAATTTGGATGGCAATAAAATTTATTCCGCAACAATTACTGCTGAAGTGAAGGATTTAGCCGGCAATGCGATGGCAGCCAGTAAATTAATTGTATTCACAACCGGAGAAGCTCCTGACACCTCTGTGCCAAGAGTAGATGCTACCAACCCTTTGAATGATGCAACTGAAGTTCCGTTGGACGAGGCTTTATCTGTAACCTTTAATGAAGAAATGGATGATGCAACAATAAGCGATGCTTCTTTTACATTGAACCAAGGTGAAAATTCTGTTTCAGGAACAGTAACATACACTAATAAAGTGGCTACTTTTACTCCTGACGCCTTTCTTGAAAGTGGGCTTGTTTATACTGCAAGCATTTTAGAGGCTGCAAAAGATTTAGCTGGAAACGCGCTTGCTGCAGCAACTGTGTGGAGTTTTACTACTGTGGCTGACGCATCAGCGCCTACCATCACTGAAGTTAATCCTTTAGATAATGCAACTGGAGTTGTGCTTAACCAAACAATTTCTGCAACATTTGGTGAAGAAATGGATGCAGCAACAATTAGCGATGCATCTTTCACACTAAAACAAGGAACTAATTCAGTTTTAGGTACAGTGGCTTATAATAATAAAGTTGCTACTTTTAATCCTGATGCCAATCTTCAAGGCGGGCTGGTTTATACTGCAACTATTACAACAGTAGCTGCCGATTTAGCTGGCAATATGCTTACTGCGGAAAAAGTTTGGAGCTTTACTACATCAAACAGCTCTTCTAACCTTGCAACAGTAGATTTAGGAAGCTCAGCTAATTATGTGGTTTTAGCTAAATCAGCAATCTCTACTGTACCAACATCAAAAATTACTGGTGACATGGGATTAAGCCCTGCTGCAACAACATATATTACAGGTTTTGACTTAGTAGATTTTACAGGATATGCTACTTCTACTCAGGTAGTAGGCAAAGTATATGCTGCAGATATGGCAAGCCCGACTCCTACTAATTTAACAGTTGCTGTTGAAGATATGATGTTAGCTTATACTGATGCTGCCGGACGCCCTACTCCTGACTTCCTGGAGTTAGCTACAGGTAGTATTGGTGGATTAACATTAACATCTGGTCTATACAAATGGACAACTACTGTTGATATTGCTAATGACATTGTAATTTCAGGTGGAGCCGATGAC
>JBEPWY010000358.1:0-3951 GCA_041642185.1 Marivirga sp. | reverse complement strand
TACAAAAATACATAGCATTAAACTTGCTTATGCTGCTTTTATACTCATTAATTTATGTGTAATTATTGGTAATATTTTGTTAATGGCTGGTATAAATAATGGAGGTGGAGAGTACCGAGAATATGTCTGGCCGGTTATGTTGCTGTTTGCAGTTGGTTTGGTGATCACTTTTTTCAATTTTTATAAAACAGTTGCCAATAGGAAAATATCAGAAATTTATATATCCAACTGGTTTATTTTAGCATCTTTAATATGGACAATAGTCTTAACTATTATAGGATATCTACCATTTTACCAAGAAGGTCTAGGAGAAACTATTACCCAAGGATATTATATGCATCAGGGTGTGGGAATGTGGTTTATGACTTTTACTTTGGGCTTAGTCTATTACTATCTTCCAGCTGCGTTAAACAAGCCGATTTATTCCTATTCTTTAGGTGTACTGGCCTTTTGGACCCAAATGTTGTTTTACACATTAATTGGGACTCACCATTTTGTTTTTAGTCCCTTACCTTGGTGGCTACAAACAGTGGCTATAGTATTCAGTGCCGGAATGTTCATCCCTGTTTTGGCAGGTACAACCAATTTCCTTCTGACTATGAAAGGCTCCTGGGCACAGATATCAAAAAGTTATGTACTTCCATTTTTCTTGGTAGGCGTCATTTTCTATTTCGTAGGTTCTACTCAAGGCAGTTTTCAAGCATTTAGGTTCACCAATTTTGTTTGGCACTTTACGGATTTTAATGTAGCACACTCACACATGACCATGTACGGAATTATTGCTTTTTTCCTTTGGGCATCAATTTATGCTATAGTTCCGAAGGTAACAGGCAATGAACCACCTCAGACTTTGGTGGGTGCTCATTTTTGGTTTGCCTTTATCGGTTTATTCGCCTACATGATTTCTTTAATGGCTGGTGGTACCTTTAAAGGTTTGAGCTGGATTGAGGGAGAAGCATTTATTCAATCCGTTACTTTGATGAAGCCTTATTGGGTTTGGAGGGCGATTGGAGGAACACTCATGTTTCTTTCCCATCTCATTTTTGCCTATAATTTTTATATAATGGCTAGAGGTAATAGAAGTGATAATAGTGTAATAAAATTAAAAGGATAAACAGGACTTCATATGTTTAATTTTCACAAAGATCATAGAAAATTGGTTATAACAGCACTACTAGTGTTTGTCTTTCTAAGCGTAATCATTGCAATAGTGCCATCTTATCAAATGCAAAATTTGGATCCACTTCCACAACAGGAGCAATTGAGCGAAGAGGCAATTAAAGGATTACGAGTATATATTTCAGAGGGTTGCGTAGCTTGTCATACCCAGCAGGTAAGAAATATTGAAATGGATAAAGTATGGGGTAATCGCCCGTCAATGCCTTCTGATTATTACTACAGTAAAAAAAGAATGAATACCTGGCAACAATCCCCCTCTCTTTTAGGGAGTGAACGTACAGGGCCGGATTTAACCAATATTGGTAACCGACAACCCAATGCTAGCTGGCATTTATTGCATTTTTACAATCCTCGTATGGTTGTAAAAGAATCAATTATGCCTGCCTACAATTATTTATTTGAACACAAGAAAGAAAATGAAGTCAGTGATGATGAAAAGGTTGTTGATATACCGGAAGAATTTTTAAAAGAAAAAGGAAAAGTGGTTGTCCCAACAGAAAAACTGAATAATCTTATTGCTTATATGCAATCATTAAAACAGACTGAATTACCTTCTGCAAAAGATTTTATACCTGCTAAAAAACAAAAGACTCAGTCATCATCTTCAAATTCCGAAGATGATAATGCCTTAGATGGCAAGCTATTATATAGTCAGGTTTGCTCAGCATGCCACCAACAGAATGGAGAAGGTTTAAAAGGGGCATTTCCACCATTGAAAGGAAGTGAAGTTGCCACAAATGATGATCCGGAATTATTGATTAAAATTATATTACAAGGATATGATGCCAGAAGTGAGTATGGTCAAATGCCGGGCTTTGCTACTCAGCTTTCAGATGAAGAAATTGCGGCAATTGCTAGCCATGAACGTAGTGCCTGGGGTAATGGTGCTGAGAAAGTTTCTGAAGAAGAAGTAAAGGCTATAAGAGATATGGTGATGGAAGAAGCGAAAAATAAGGAGCTATGAAAACAAACATAAAATCAGGATTGCTCAAAATAGGGATAGTAATTTTTATAGTATTGTTGAATTCTGGAAATGTATTGGCTTGCGTTGTTTGCGCAGAAAATCAACCTGCAGGATTAGAAAATATTACGCACGGCGAAGGGCCTACAGCCATTTGGGATTATGTAATTAGCTGGAGTGCTGTTATAATTGTTGGTTTTACTTTAGGATATAGCTTGAAATATCTAATCAAACCTAAAGAAAAATCAAAATCGCATATTAAAAACATTGTAATCGATAACTTTTAATTCGAATGGAAGATAAAAGAATAATAAAAGTATATTTGGATGAAGAAAAAGAGCCTTTTGGCTCTTTCAAACCTCCTGTAAAGTTTGATTTAGATACCACAAAATTAACCGATGGAAAGCACAAATTGAAAATTGTTGCAAAATCATCCAGTGGTGTAGAAGGTATAAAAGAGATTCCGTTTGAGGTGAAAAATGGACCTGAAATATCGGTAATAGGACTAAAAAATAATGAAATACTTGATAGTACCACCTCAATTACCATAAATGCTTATGGAAGTGAAACAAATGATGAGTTTGTAATAAAGGGTTCAGAAACACCTACAGCCATTCCGGCCTGGGTTTGGGCTGTTCTCATCTCATTTGTTGGTTTTGCGTTATTTTATCTTATTATGTACTGGGATTCAGATTTATATAACTCCTTTTTTTAATGCAGACTTCAACAAAAATTGAAAATAAAGAAGATATCAAATTGCTGGTAGATACCTTCTATGGGAAGGTTAAGGAGGATGATTTTCTTAAAGATATCTTCAACGAAAGAATTAAAGACCAGTGGCCTAAGCATATGGAGAAAATGTACCGCTTTTGGCAAACGGTTTTATTAGAAGAACATACCTATCATGGTAGCCCATTTGTGCCACATGCCAATATGCCTGTAGATGCTCAGCATTTTGAAAGATGGATAAAACTATTTACCATAACTGTAGATGAGCTTTTTTCCGGTGATGTTGCAGAGGAGGCAAAATGGAGAGCTGGAAAAATGGCTGAAATGTTTAATTATAAAATTCAGTATTATAGAAACTCAAACGAAAAACCGATTTAATAAGTACTCAGGTAAAACATCACATTACCTTATTAGTCAAGTTGTTATAAAAAAATAAGCCTTAATTTCCCAGACATAGCCTGCCCGCCACAGCGAGAACGTCTTTTTTTTAATCGAACTCAGGTTTTGAAGTAAAAAGCTATTTTTCTACTTCATAAGGTGTTTTTTTATAATATTTTTAACTTTTCTCAAATAAACCTAAATAATTAATTTAATTCATTTATCTTTGTTAGTGAGTATTCACTTACTTTTATATTAAAGCAATATGAACGGGAAAAACAATATAGCGATAGGTTTCTTAACCATGGGGTTTTTTATGGCTTACGGTTTTCTATTAATTTACCTTCGTGACTTTGCTCCGGGAAAAGAAGAATGGATAAACTCTTATAGTTTTGGAAAACATTTTGAAAGTAGACTGGCCCACGTTCACGGAAACTTATTTGCCTTTTTAAACATCCTAATTGGCTATTTGCTTTTGCATTTTAGAGACACGGTACAAAACGTGAAAACCATTTCCAGGTTGGCACTTACTGGCTTATTAATGCCAATAGGTATACTAACAGAGATATATTTTGGGCTACCTCCTGCTTTGGTATTAATTGGAGCAATTGCGATGACAGCTTCTGTGGTTTGGTTAGGAGTTGCTTTTTTGAAAATGAAAACGATAAACAATTAAAAAATGAAAGTAGCAATTTCTGTTAGAC
>JBEPWY010000357.1:0-3953 GCA_041642185.1 Marivirga sp. | reverse complement strand
CCCAAAATAGAAGGTTCCTGTAACATTTAAATCTCGATCACCTAAAGTTAAGCCGGTATTCAACAAAGCACCAGCGCCTGATCCCTCGTCTCTACTAACACCTATGGCAGCACCCATACCTGCTTTAAAGTGGAGGTTTTTACTAATTGACTTGGTATAATGTGGATTTACAAACAATATTGGCACTCCTAATAGTCCAAAAAAGAAGCTGGTTCCCACTCCAATAGAAAAATTATCGGTTATGCCTCTGTGGAATGTCATGGGATTATTTCTAACATAAGATTTGCCCCTTTCAAGATTAAAACCACTGGTTCCAAAGAAATATCGCATTGAGTTTAAATCATCCACTTCAGTCTCTTCAATATCTAAAATGACCGCTTTAGCGTCATTATCAGCAGGCTCTATTTTTTTTATTCTTGTTACGTGAATAGTTATTTTACCAAGGGATATAGATTCTATTTCAAGAAAATCTTTATTCTGGCTTATGAAGTATCCTTTGTATACTTCACCTGTTTTCAAGTAAACGGTTATCATTGACCTTAAGCCTTCATCATGCTTTTCAATTTTCGGGTCCTCAATTTGTGCAATCCCAGAAGAGATTGATATAATAAAAAACCAAAAAAAGACGTATAGCTTTTTCATTCAAAACATTTTTACAAAATAAATTTGATGCAATTTTGTTAAATTTACAACAGACTTATTCAAATTAACAATAATTATGCAAAACCCTTACAAAAGTAGTCAAATTAAAGCAAACAATATCCGTATTTGGGTAGGTGTTATCAGCTTGGTTTTAGCCTGGTCATTATTTATTTATAAGAACTTATTATTTGATTTATACCTTATATTGATTGTATCATTTTCACTATACACATTATTTGTATATATTTTGGTACCTATAAGAAAAAATAATAAACTTAAAGAAGAGCAGGATGAGTAGAAAATTATCGTTTAAAAACGCACTTAAACGTGCCTCGAAAATACTCAGAGATAAAAACCTGGCATTAAATTTAATAAATGACGCTAAAGAAACTTTTGGCAACAAAGCCAAAGCAAATGAGAAAATTCAAGCTGTAAAAGCACAATTATATACTTTTATCCGATTAGTAAAAGCGTATGTTAAAGGCTATTACCGCAACGTTTCCTTAAAAAGCATGCTCTATACTGTTGCAGTTCTTATTTATTTTGTGACTCCTATGGATATCATCCCAGATTTTATACCCGTCGGGGGCTTTCTGGATGATGCTTCTCTGATCATTTGGCTCTACCAACATTTAGGAGAGGAAATGAAACAATTCCTTGAATGGGAGAGTAAGCATAAACAGATAAAATTATAAATGAGTACAGTAAATAAAGTAATTACAGAGGATTTATATAACTGCGCTTTAGACTATGCGGCTTATCGTGATATGATTAAGTTGCTCTTAAAAGAGCGTAGAACTACAGGAAGCAATCATTCTGATGAAATGGTAGCTTATACCAAAATGAATGATCAACGAATGAACCGCTGGGACAAAACTTTTCAAGTGAGCGAAGAAGTAACTAGTCTTGTAAAATCATTACCTCCCATGCAGTGGCTGATCATTACTGAAGCCTGGTGCGGTGATGCCGCTCAAAACATCCCATTTATTGCGAAATTAGCCGATCTTAATAACAACATTAACCTAAGACTGATCTTAAGAGATGAGCATCCTGAAGTAATAGATGCTTACCTTACAAATGGAGGCCGATCCATCCCTATACTTATTATGATGGATGAACATTATAATGAAATAGCCAAATGGGGGCCAAGACCTGAACCCGTACAGAAAATGGTTACAGAATCGAAAACAAAACCGTCTCTTGATCAACTGGCTTTTATTGAAGGAATTCATAAATGGTATGCTGACGATAAAATGCAGACTATACAAAGTGAATTTTCTAGCTTACTAAAAAAACTACATACCAATGAGTAAAACAGCACTTATAGCGGGAGCTACCGGATTAGTAGGAGGTCATTTACTAGATCTACTAATGGAGGATTCTTATTATTCAAGCGTTAAAGTTCTTAGCAGGAGAAGCATAGGCGGAGATGACGGCAAAATGAAAGAAATAATTATAGAGGATTTCGATCAGCTGGAATCTCATGTGAAAGAATTAAAGGCTGATGATTATTTCTGCTGTTTGGGAACAACGATGAAAAAAGCAGGTTCCAAAGAGGCTTTTAAAAAGGTGGATTATCAGTATCCTGCCACTCTAGCTGCCATTGCCAGAGAAAATGAGGCTAATTCATATAGTTTGGTTTCTGCAATGGGCGCTAAAGCTAAATCATTGGTATTCTACAATAAAGTGAAAGGTGAAGCAGAAGAAGCTATAAAAGCAATGAAATTAAAGAGGACCTTTATCTTCAGACCATCAATTATTGAAGGTGAAAGAAATGATAAAAGAAAAGGAGAAAAAGCTGCTTTATGGGCTGTGGGTAAATTAGATTTTATATTTAAAGGGCCATTAAAAAAGTATGAAAAAATACATGCCCGGGAAATAGCAAAAGCCATGCTGGAAACCGCTAAAAATGAATCTGCCTCCTTAAAAATAATAGAGTCTGATGAAATGAAAGAAATAGTAGCATGATCGCAGTGATTCAACGCGTTACTGAAGCTTCAGTTGAAATTGAACAGAAGGTAAAAGGTGAAATTGGACAGGGATTAATGATTCTGTTGGGTATAGAAGAGATAGATTCTGAAGAAGATATTGAATGGCTCACACGCAAGATTAGTAACCTAAGGATTTTCAATGATGAAGAGGGAGTAATGAACAACAGCCTGATAGATATCCATGGCGAAATTTTACTCATCAGTCAGTTTACACTTCATGCAAGCACTAAAAAAGGCAACAGACCTTCTTATATTAAAGCAGCGAGGCCTGATATAGCAATACCCCTTTATGAAAAAATGCTCCATTCATTAAATGCAGTAATTCCTACTGAGATTCAAAGCGGGGAATTTGGGGGCGATATGAAAGTAAGTCTGGTAAATGACGGGCCTGTTACTATTATTATTGATTCGAAAGACAAGAAGTAAAAATCTAAATATATTTTATTTCGATTTCTGAATCAATATAGGGAATAAGAACAAATTCGGTATTTAGCTTCAATAATTAATAGTAAATAATCATTTTCATAGCCAAAGACTTCAAGAAGCTCTTCATAAAACTGCCTTTCAGGATTATCTTCTGCAAAGAATTTTTCAAACTTAAAGACACTCAAATAAATTTCCGCTTTTTTAAGTATATTTAATTAAAATAAAACCATTCCAACCATTTTAACATTATCCTCGTCATGGTTTCGATAATAACTAAGATTATGGACAGATATAACATAATACGCATCTACCTCTTCCTATTAGTGTTTTTCAGCTTCTCAGCTTGCGATGAAATTGATGAATATCCTGCAGACATCTCTCTTAATTTTGAATTTAAGACAGATGAAAATGATAATTTATCAATATCAGAAAGTGATTTCTCTCTTGCAGAAATAACTTTAGAAGCAGAAAAAGAGAATGGAGAAAAAGTTACATTCAATGAAATTACAGAAGAGGGGCTTCTTACATTAAGAAAAGGTGAAACAGAAAATTTGCTGAAATTTAACCTCCCTCCTGCTGTTTACAACTATATTAATATTGAAATTATATTAAAATCTAAAGAAAATGGTGCGACATTAGGGGTGTCTGGTATATTTAACAATTCAAATATACCCGGAAACGCTGCACCTGCTATCCTTTTTGAACATATTGCTCAAGAAAATCTTAGTTTAAAAGTAAAAGGAGCAAATGGGGCCATAAACGATATCGTCATCAAAAAAGACGATAAAAAAGACTTAAACATCATTTTTGATACCGGAACATTGTTTGAAACGATTAATGTAGGGCAAATAATAGCAGCTGATAAAAAAGAGGTTAATGGAGTGAATACCATAG
>JBEPWY010000356.1:0-3960 GCA_041642185.1 Marivirga sp. | reverse complement strand
CTATAAAATTTTCCTTCAGGTTTCCCCTTCTTGTTGGTACTTCTTCCATTATGAAGAAGACCGATTAATATTTTTCTCATCCAATAAGGAAGCAAATGATTTAATTGATAAAAAATCTAAAGCAACTAAGGCTAAAATAGGAGAGTTTGTATTTTTAACGGGGGATAAACTGGAAGTAGTCAATTTTATAGAAGATTACAGAAGAAAGTATTATGATATTGACGCTCCATATTATCTGGAGATGGCTACTGATGGGGTTAGCTCTACAGCGCCTACAGGAGTTGATCCACTCCCTCCACCTACAAGCCCAACTACTCCGGAGGAAACGGATGATGACGAAGGATTTTAATTTAATATAATAGACTGAAATAAAATTTATGATTACCAAAGAACAAACCAGCCAATATTTAAGTGAAAACAAACAACGTTTTTTAGATGAATTATTTGAGTTGCTTCGCATTCCGAGTGTAAGCGCAGATAAAAAATTTAGAAGTGATGTATTAAGGGCCGCAGATTTTTTAAAAAATAAATTTGAAGCAGCGGGTGCCGATAATATAGAGGTTTGTGAAACAGCAGGATATCCTATAGTGTATGCTGATAAAATTGTTGATCCAAGTTTACCAACGGTTTTGGTATATGGGCACTACGACGTACAGCCAGCCGACCCTTATGAGCTTTGGGACTCAGAGCCCTTTAATCCTGTAATTAAAGGAGATAAAATTATTGCCAGAGGTGCCGCTGATGATAAAGGTCAGATGTACATCCATGTGAAAGCCTTCGAAATGATGATGCATAATAAGGATGTACCTTGCAATATCAAGTTTATGATTGAGGGAGAGGAAGAAGTAGGATCTGAGAACCTTGAAGTGTTTATAAAAGAAAATACTGAAAAATTAAAGGCAGATGTTATTCTAATCTCAGATACATCTATGATTGCCAATGAGCATCCTTCTATGGCAGTAAGTTTAAAAGGGTTAAGTTATCTTGAAGTGGAGGTAACAGGTCCTAATCGCGATTTACATTCAGGAGTTTATGGTGGTGCAGTTGCCAACCCTATTAATGTACTTTGCCGAATGATTGCTTCCTTGCAGGACGAGAATAAGAAAATTACAGTTCCGGGCTTTTATGATAAAGTAGTTGAGCTTAATGAAGCCCAGAGAAAGGAAATGAATAAAGCACCTTTTAATCTCGAAGATTTTAAAAAAGATCTCAAAATTGATGATGTTGAAGGCGAAGCAAGCTATAACACTCTAGAACGCCAGGGTATAAGGCCTACATTAGATGTAAATGGTATATGGGGAGGTTATATAAAAGAAGGTGCAAAAACAGTATTACCCTCTAAAGCCTACGCCAAAATTTCTATGCGATTGGTGCCTAACCAGGACCATAAAGAAATTACGGAATTATTTAAAAAGCATTTTGAATCCATTTCACCAAATAGTGTAAAGGTAAAAGTTACTCCTCATCATGGGGGTATGCCGGCAGTTACGCCTACTGATTCCGACGCTTATCATGCGGCCGAAAAAGCATTTGAGGCAGTATGGGGTAAAAAGCCTATTCCTACTCATGAAGGTGGAAGTATACCAATTATTTCCTTATTTAAAGATGTATTGGGCTTAGATAGTATATTAATGGGCTTTGGCTTAAACTCTGACGCCATCCATTCTCCTAATGAGAGTTTTGGTGTAGAAAACTATCTTAAAGGCATAGAAACCGTTGCTATGTTTCACCAGTATTTTGCTGAAATTAAGAATAAATAACATAATCAATTTTATAAAAAAGCCTCATGATAATAAATAATGAGGCTTTTTTTGATCCTGTTATTAAGTTTTTATTACAAATGATAGAACACCCATGGTTTCCAATACCATCCAACTAACAAATATTACATAAAGTAGTAAAAGTACACATGCCTCCCATCTAAGTAATGCTAAGTTGGTTCTAAGAAACACAAATAGTATGATAGTTATTATTGCAAGGAACAGCATTAATGGTGCTGCAACTGTAAAATTAATTGCCGCAGTCCCTGCAATCAGCACTCCAATAGGAACAGCTACCAATAAATCAAAAATATTGCTTCCCAATACATTGCCCAAACTAACCGAGCCCTGAAATTTTTTTGCTATTTTTATGCTTACTACGGCATCAGGAATACTGGTGGCACCGGCTACTATAGTTACGCCCCAAATAAAATCAGGAGTATTGAAGTATTCACCTAAAAATATTGCACCACTTACCAAGCCTTCTACACTGCCAATGATTAAAACAAGGCTTAATATTAGCTTACCCCACTCTTTTGCAATATTTATATGGTTGTCCTCTATGCCTAATACTTCCCTTTTTTCCACATTACGTCTAAAATCCCGTGTTTCCATGCTTTGTATAAACAAGTATAACAGATAAAATATAATTGGTATAATGGCTATCCACCTGTTCATGTTACCAACAATATTTGCCGAATCAGTTGTAATAGGGTAATATATAACTGCCAAGGCAAAGGCTATCATTAGCACAGCAACAGAAATAACGTAGTACTGTACATCCTTATAGATTAACATAATATCTGTAGGCATGCGTTTTACTAACAACCCTGATAGGCCAGGGATAACCAGGATATTAAATATAGCAGAACCCACAACTGCAGCAACCCCTAAATTAAATTTACCATGAATGGAAGTTGATAAAACGGTAGCAGCAAGTTCAGGAAAACTTGAGCCTACAGCGGTGATAATTGTTCCCTGAACTAAGGGAGGTAAGCGGTAATACTCCGCAAGTTTTTCAGAAGAAGCCTCTAACAGGCTGCCACCTTTCCATACTATCCAGGAGCAAGCTAAAATAACAAATAAATAAATAAACAGGGTGCCCATTAAGAAGATTTAATTTTATTGAACTACAATTATACAATAATTAAAATTATTATGGCCTCTATAAAAAACAGATATATATAGAGGTACCGTTTTAGTTTTTATCAGTACCGATTATTGGATTAGAGAAATTCAATAATTAAAAAGGGCTAGATGTTTTTCCTCCTTATTTATCTCATTGCCTTGCTGACTTTTTCTGGAATTCTAATTGTTAAATCTTTCTAATGAAATTTTTTTTAGTTGGAATGGAGTGGATAACCGGTATTTTCAGCTGTGGTTAAATAAAGTCAGTCTATAGGGAGCAATTTTTAAATTTTTTTTTTTAAAAGGGACTGTTGTTTTTTGATTTTCTCATTAAGGTGAGGGACGGATGATAGGTTAAAACTTCTATCACCATCCTCAAAACTATTTTCTGCTAGCTTTAAAATACGCCTTGTGCTTTTATGGCGTCAGCCACTTTTAGAAAACCAAAAATATTAGCAGCCTCCATATAGTTATGATCGCTTAATTCGTAATCTTCCACAATTTCCAGGCAATCATCGTGGATTTTTTTCATGATTTTTTTTAGTCTTTCATCTACTTCTTCGCTGCTCCAATATACGCCCATCCTATTTTGTGTCATCTCCAAACCTGACACCGCTACACCTCCTGCATTGCTGGCTTTACCAGGAGCATATAAAGTTGTTGATTTTTGTAAAATATCTATAGCTTCCGCTGAGGCAGGCATATTGGCACCCTCAACTAATAATTTTAAGCCATTAGCAGTGAGGTTTTTCGCGTCTTTTTCTAGTATTTCATTTTGGGTAGCACATGGAAAAGCACAATCTGCCTTTATTTCCCAAAGCGGATTAAAATCAGCAGAAGCATCGGTATCAGTATACTCAGCATTTTTATACTTTTCTGTATATTCCTTTATCCTACCTCTGCAAACGTTTTTAATGTATTGGATATGCGCCAATTTTTCAGCACCTATTCCTTCTTTATCATAAATAAAGCCGGAAGAATCGGATGCAGTAACAGGTTTTGCCCCTAATTGAATTAATTTTTCAATAGTAAATTGTGCAACATTTCCCGCACCGGATACCAGACAGCTTTT
>JBEPWY010000355.1:0-3972 GCA_041642185.1 Marivirga sp. | reverse complement strand
TCAGCCATTACCGCAATGTGGAAGCCTTAAAAGAAGGAAAATCCAAGCTTTTACAGTCTTTCCCTAAAAGATTAAGTAATATAGATATTAAAAACTTTGAAATGTTTTTTGAATCAATGGAGCAGGATGATGAGCATGCACAGGAGCTTGAAGCCATTATTAATTATTCCTTGGAGCAGATGAATGGCAGGCTGAATATTGGTAAAGATCTTTTTGAATCCGTTGAAAAGCAGTTGATTATAGAATCGGTAGGAGTGAAGGCTTTAGGAGATAATGAAGGCTTATTATTAATTGATCAGGATTACGATAAATTTTACCATATCTATAAATACCGGATCTCAATTTTTGAGACTGCCCACGAAAAGGTGAGGGGCTTGCAAACTGATTTCATTGAAAGCGTGAAAAAATCAATAGGAAGCAGTATAGAGCAGTTAAAGGTGAGAATTATCAATAATATGAAGTTGGTAACTAATTTCTCAACCTTTAGAATTGTGTCTTTACAGCCTGTTCCCTATAATGAAACTTTAATGCCAATAGTAAAAAGAAAATTCTCGGCTTATTTGGCAAAGGCAGGGAGGGCATAATGCACTTATTATTAATGAGTGAAATTAGGAGTTTACTAAAATTAATTTACTTACCTGGGTACCATATTACTGTTAATGCCACCCAATTAAAATGTATTGATTGATATGATTATAGTTAAACGAGATATCACTTTTTAACTATAGTAATTCTTGTTTCAATTGGTTGAATGCCATACATTTGTAGGCTGTGGATATTTGATTTTGCCTGTTTTACTGAGTTGCTATTCCTTAAAACCTTCCATTTTATCTGTCCCTTACTATTTTTTCACTACCTATACTTAATTTATGGATCAAAATTTTACTCCCCCTCAGGCTTTTACGAGCGAAAAAGCCAAAAATTTCATAACTCATTTTTCCAAAACTTTACTGGCAGTTCTGTTGCTGTTATCCACAGCAGCTGTTCCCTTGCAAGCGCAGGATGCTCCCTTTATAACAGTATGGAAAACAGATAACCTTGGCGCAAGTGCTGATAATCAAATTATAATACCTGGAACTGGCACCAACTATACTGTAGAATGGGAAGAAATTGGAAACGTTATAAACAGTGGTAGCGAAATATTTACTGATGCTGATACAATAACCTTTCCTTCAATAGGCACCTATCGAGTAAAAATTTCAGGTGATTTAAAGCAAATTGCTTTTAACAATAGCGGTGACAAAAATAAAATTATTGATATAGACCAATGGGGTGATATCAATTGGCTGAGCTTTGAGAACGCATTTAAAGGTTGTTCTTACTTAACCTCTAGTGCAACTGATACTCCTAACTTAGCTGGTGTTACCAGTTTAAGTGGCATGTTCGAAAGCGCAAGTTTATTTAATTCCAATATTAATAATTGGGATGTTAACACTATAACTGACATGAGCTATATGTTCCGATTTGCTAACTCCTTTAATCAGGACTTAAACAATTGGAATGTGTCCAATGCGGATTTAATGTACTTCATGTTTGCAAATACAAACTCATTTAACGGAGATATTACGAGCTGGAATGTTGCTAATGCGAGGAGCCTAAGCTATATGTTTTCAAGCGCTATCGCTTTTAATCAGGACATCAGTAATTGGGATGTCGGAAGTGCTCTATATATGAGATTTATGTTTACTAATGCACGTAAGTTTAGTTATGATATAAGCAACTGGAATGTATCTTCTGTGGAATTATTCAATTATATGTTCTATAACGCTCAGGCATTTAATTACAGTTTGGGAGGATGGGATATCAGTAGTGCCACGAACATGACAAATATGTTTGATAATTCCGGACTATCTTATGAAAATTACGAATCAACTCTTATAGGATGGAGTAATTTGAGTACTGTTCCTGCCAACATGAGTCTGGGAGCTGTAGGTTTGAATTACTGTGATAACACAGGAAGGGAATTTTTAATAAACTCAAAGGGATGGACAATTACAGGAGATGAATTATATTGTGGGGCTCCTTTTGTAACAATTTGGAAAACGGATAATGATGGTTCAAGTGAAAATAATCAGATAAGTATCCCCGGAATCGGTACTGATTATTTTATAAAATGGGAGGAAGTTGGTAATGAAGACAAGAATAATGGAAGCGAGACAGGAAATAATTTCCATACTCTTAATTTTCCTCAAGCAGGAACCTATAGGGTAAAAATTAACGGAAACTTCACAAGAATATATTTTTCTAATTTAGGTGATAAATCCAAGATATTGGATATTGAGAATTGGGGTGATATACAATGGACTTCCATGAATACGGCTTTTGCCGGTGCAAATAATTTAACAATATCAGCTATTGATGCCCCTGATTTATCTCAAGTTACTGACATGACGCGTATGTTCTATGAAGCAACATCCTTCAATCAGGACATAAGCAATTGGGATGTGAGTACAGTAATTAATATGTCAGATTTATTCCATGGTGCATCTTCCTTTAATCAGGATTTAAGCAGCTGGAATGTTTCCAACGTGACTAAAATGACAAGGATGTTTGCTCGTACAGCTGCCTTTAATCAAAATTTGAATAGCTGGAATACAGCCAATGTAGAGCAAATGGATTATATGTTTTGGGATGCCGATGCTTTCAATAGTACTATCAGCGATTGGAACACAACCAAAGTAAATAATATGTGGGGTATGTTTTATAGTGCCGATTCATTTAATATTGATATCTCTACCTGGGATGTGAGCGCTGTTACCAATATGTGGGAGATGTTCAGAGAGGCTTCTTCATTTAATCAGGACGTAAGCAGCTGGAATGTCTCTAATGTAACCGATATGAGCGGTATGTTCTATGAAGCTACTGCCTTTGACCAAAACCTTGGCGGATGGAATTTGACTATTGTAAACAGTCTATTTGAATTTTTAACCAATTCAGGACTTTCGGCAGCCAATTACGACTTAAGCCTGGAAGGCTGGGCTACAGGAGGGAAGATACCTTCTGATATTGCACTAAGTGTAGAAGGTTTGAATTACTGCGCATCCGTTGAATACAGACAGCAATTGATTGATAATTTCGGATGGGGTATTATGGGAGATGAAACTTGTAGTTTAGCTATGGAAGGAACATATCCGGCGGCTGAGGCCACTTCAGTGGAAAAAGAAACTGAAATCTACCTCACTTTTGATCAGGAAATTTTAGAAATAGATTTTAGCGGTATAAAAGTAACAGATATAAGTGGTACGGAAATTCCTCTTTCAGAGATTTATATAGATAGTTTAACACTGTATTTGGTACATAACGGCTTAGGATCTAATACTTATCAAATCGAGGTGCCTGAGAACAGTATTATCAGCGTTACAGGTAAAACTAATGATGTAATCAGTTGGTCTTTTACCACTCAAACTATTCTTAGCTCTCAAGAGGAAGAAAAGGCTACAGCGCATTATATATATCCTAATCCTTTCAGTAAACACGCCAGCATAAGCTTTTCTCTTGATCAGCAGTCGGATGTACAGATTAGGATTATGAATCCCGCTGGTAAGCTAGTACAGGAGCTGAATGCAGGTACTTTAAATAGTGGTCAGCAGGAAGTGCAGATTGACAGAGGTCAACTGCCAGCAGGTATGTATTTTTACCATATTACCACCGGCTCAGGAAAGCTGACAGGCAAAATGATGATAAAGTAATTTTTCACTAGTTGTTGGTGGAAAACACCAACAATAGGATGATATTTATTAGCTTTTAATGTTATTAAAATATTGATAGAAGAGGTGGTGAAAACCATCTCTCTTTTTTTTTTCTAGTTTATCCAGCTTGCCATGATACTTGCCAACAGATTGCTTCTCATTAATTTCGCTAAACCGGAATTGAAAGCTCGCAATAACCAGTAAGGCAGGTAGATGCTGCAGTTTAGCTCCTCATCGCCAGCCTACCTGCCTTTGGCTGGGTTAGGATGAGGCCATTCTACAA
>JBEPWY010000354.1:0-3979 GCA_041642185.1 Marivirga sp. | reverse complement strand
CGATAAGCCGGATCCCCCATTAAGTTGAATTGTTGTGCCTGGGCAATATTAATTTCAGCAGGATTTGCACCAAACAATGCTAAGTATTCTTTTGTAAGTTCTTTATGGATAGTACCTATAGGTTGGTTTATCAGGGAAGAATCACCAAAAGCCTTAGCATAAAAAAGATCAGAATAGCGTTTCAGTTCAGAGGAGAAGCCCAGAGCAGAATGGGCTAAAACACCCAGAGAACCTTTATCGGCAGCATTAGTCCAGTCTTCTCCGAAAGTAATTTCATTCACACTTTGCTGGTAAAAGGAGCCGGCATTACAGCCATTAATCAGGAAAAATGGATATTTCCCTTTATTTTCATACCCAAAAATATCGTTACTTACGAAACCAATATCAATATCAGTAGCTCCGGTAGATGAATGACCAAAAAAAGTGATTAATGCTAAACCATCGTTAACCTCATCTGAAACATTTATCAGTTCAACTACCTGTGTGGTTTCTTTTGTAATACTTAAGGCATCACCACCTATATAAGGGCTTTCAGCAAAAGCAGTGAAATCATTGATGTAATTTTTAAATCTATTTACTTCAAAGGCAGAAAGGCCACCGCTTAAATGTAGAAACTTCTTCCTTCTTAAGTCATCTAACGGACTCGCTTCCATCTCCTTTATCTTATTCAGGTAATGTGCTACAATCTGAGGATTATGGGCATTTAAGCGACCAAAGGAAATGGAAATTTCATTGTTGTTGGTAAGGTTGAATCCATATAAGTTATCAGAACCAGGAAAGCCTGCAGTTGGCACAAACTCCTTATATAAATTAGAAGGATTGGTAGTTTGGCGATGGTAATTATGAGTCCAATTCAAACCTTTCCCTATCAGAAAAATAAACTTGGTTTCCTTATTCTCGACTAAAAAGCGCGTAAAACGGTAAAGTGCCATCGGGGAAGTCTCTCCATAATTGTATTGATCATACAGGTTTTGTACCTCTGCAACCAATGTGTCATAATTACCCCCTGCCTGTGAAGATCGATAGGCGGCATATGCTTTTACAGGATTATTATAATCACCGGCGGTTTTCATTAAA
Source organism: Marivirga sp. (assembly GCA_041642185.1). Taxonomy (GTDB): domain Bacteria; phylum Bacteroidota; class Bacteroidia; order Cytophagales; family Cyclobacteriaceae; genus Marivirga. The sequence goes on along the minus strand of JBEPWY010000354.1, from coordinate 2,902 downwards.
TCCTTATGGCTGATAATAACATAATTAGGATTGACAGTAGAAATATTTCTGAATTCAACTTTTTTTATAGTAGGCGAAATAAAATTCTGATTCTGAAAGTATAATCTGGCACCAGCAGAAGTATTTGCTATTACAGTATTTATATCATTTCCGGACCTATTTGTTTTTAATAATACAGGCTCTTGAAAATTATCTATGCGATATAATTGTGCACTGCTATTGGTATTGGTGAAGTTTACATAGGAAGTATTTGTGCTGTTGGTTTTCAGTAATATAGAGGAACTTGCCTCATTATTCATATCGAAACTTTTATTATAATTTAATGATATAAAGGATACAGACATTCTATCCGGGGCGGTACCTTGAGGGACTACTCTTACAACCATACTGCCATTGGTATTAATATCTGACCAGTTTAAGTCTGAAGAAAGATTTGTAAATCCATAGCCAGAAAAATTAGCTATTCCAATACTCCTCAAAGAATTAGCCGTTGGTCCTGCGAATACTTCAGCTTGATGTGCTCTGGCGTTTCTGCCTTGCAATAATATTTCTATGGTAGGAATACCCTCACTCCTATTCTGTTTATTAATATTAACTAAATCAAAATTTGTTGCTGCAGTAAAGGCAGATCCCGTCCAGCCTTCCCCCAAATCATAAACAGATTTTAATACTTCATTCTGGGGATTGTAAGATTGGCCGGTATTAGCCGAGTTAACTTTTAGGCTCCTCAAATTTTGAATAAAGCTGCTTTCTTCAGGTAATGAATTTACATTGTTGATCACATTTTCTTCAACCATTCTTTTCCCTGTAACTCCATCGAGTCGCCAAGTCAGAAAGTAAGCAGTTGTATCACTAAATAAGTTGTAGTAAGGGTGGGGCTGATCATTGGGATTTTCATAAAGCGGCGTATCTGATTCCCCATCATTTTTCTTACCTAAGAACTGAATAACATCTCCTTGATTAAGTCTCCCATCATTCTGGCCAGTTACTCTTATAGCTATTTCATTACCTCTATGATAGATTCTGAAAGTGCGGCTATCAATTGTAGAAAGCAATAAACCTGCATTTATTAAGGTATTATAATCTAACTGGTAAGCCCCAGTCTGTGAAACAGGTATTTTATAATAATTCTGGTTATAGTTGATCCACTCATTGCCATATTGAGCCTGGCTGATATTAGGAAGAAACCAACCTAAAAGAATTCCGATGAAAATAATAATTTTACTCTTTTGCATTCCAATTTAATATAATAGAAAAAATATGTGAATACAAAGATTCTGAGCTATTGCCCAAATCAGTAAAAGCATAATCAATTTGAAGAATTTTATATTTAAAGCCTACACCCATATTAGCCTGCCCGTTCCATCTTTCAGTTCCATTGAAGTTTTTAATTTTCTGAAGATTATTAGCTCCAAACCTTAAGAAAGCAATTTTATCATAAGCAATTTCAATACCTGCCCTGGGGTCAATTGAGAATTTATCCTCACTTATATAAGTATTTCTGGGCCCATCAAATGTCACATCAAAATTCATTTCTGCCAACACACCAAATTTATAGGGTAAATTTTGCGTATAAGCAATACCTAAAATCACTCTTGGTACTGCCAGTTCAGTGGTATTTTCAGGTATTTCATTATTAGTCTGATTATAAATTTGTTCTATAAGGGTAATATTGTGGTACCAGGTGGTAAAAGTACCTGTTACATCACGAGCCATCAGGCCGAAATCAAAATTTTTGTATTTATAGGAGGCTCCAATATCAAATCCAAAACCCCATGCTTTGGCAAATTCACCAACCGTACGATGAATAACTTTTGCATTTGCACCAAAAGATAGGCCTTTAACATAGTTAAGATTACGAGCATAGGAAAATTGAAAAGCATAATCTGCGGCAGAGAAAAACCTAATATTATCATAGTTTAGTGCTCCATTGGCATCATATAAAAAGCGGGTATCAGGAATATCATCTACCCCAAAACGTATAAAGGTAATGGCCATTTTACTCTGCTCATCTATAGGGGTAGCAAAGCCTGCATAATCATAAGCGGCAATGCCTGCAAAATATTCTGCGTGCATTAAATGAAATGAATAATCATTATTTAAAGCCATTAGTCTCGCCGGATTCCAATAACCTGCTGAAGCACCCTCAACAGTAGCTATATTAGCTCCTCCCATAGCAAAACTCCTGGCTCCCACGCCAATAGAAAGAAATTCATTGGCATACTTTGGTTTTGAAACCTGAGCAAACAAATTAACTGTGATTAAAAGTAAGATTAATAAAGCAGGTAGAAATCTCATGGATTCTTATTTCCTCAAAAATACTAAATATATCACGATATTTTGTTTTCTCTGCCCTCCTATTGAGCTTTAAATATTACATAATAAATAAAAGATGTATTAAAATCGTACACTTTTTTAATTATTATGCTCATAGCCGAACAAATAACAATCTAGCTGAATTTACTTAATCTCATCCTTTAAAAATTAAAATATGTCTTTAAACCTACTAGAGGTCCATTTTATTCCTAAAAGTGGTCTTAAAGAATATATAAAATTTCTGTTGGTACAAATCTTGGCATTTAGAATGACAAGGCGAATAAGATTTTCGCTCCTAAATATTCATAAAATGAAAATCTATATGATAGCAGAAAAAATAAAATCACAGTTGAGGATGGGTATCCTGGAATATTGTGCGATGCAAATCCTGCGAAGAGGCGAAGTATATGCATCTGATATGATAGAAGAATTATTGGCTACCAAACTCATAACCGTTGAAGGAGTAGTTTATCCATTACTGATCCGGTTTAAAAATGAAGGCCTGGTACAGTATGAATGGGTTAATTCTGAAAATGGATTACCTAAAAAACATTATCAGTTGACAGAAAATGGCATAAGTACTATA
>JBEPWY010000353.1:0-3981 GCA_041642185.1 Marivirga sp. | reverse complement strand
ATCTTTATCTATTTGCCCAACTGTGCATCCGTGTGAACATTTCACATCATCAGCCCAAATCTCTAACTGAGGCTTGGTATCCATTTCTGCCTGATCAGACATTAAGATATTTCTGTTGGATTGAAAAGCATTCGTTTTTTGTGCCGGTTGCCTTACAAAAATTTTACCATTGAAAACTCCTTTTGACTTGCCATCCAATACACCTTTATAAGTTTCATTGCTTTCACAATTCGGTACCATATGATCTACCACTGTATGGTTATCAACATGTGTGGAGCCATCAAGAAAATATAAACCTGACATATTGGTTTCAGAATGCTCACTATGCACTCCAATGCTCAGGTTATTTCTAACCATTGCACCGCTAAAGCTGTAAGTGCCTGAATTAAATACAGATTTGCCTAATTGATGTACCAAAGTAGCACCCACATGTATGGCTTTATCCGATTCGTTCTGGTATTTATAGATGTTGAAGATGGTATCATCTTCCATCACTATCTCAGTTACCGCATTTGTAAAACTAGCATGTTCACCTAATGTAAAGTAGGATTCTATGATGTGGGACTGGCTATTTTTTTCTGCAATTACCAGATTCCTTGGTTGGCTAATTACATCTGCTTTTTTAGCATCTGTAAAATAATAGCATGCTATAGGTTTTTCAATTATAGCATTTTTGCTGATTTTAATAAAAGCACCACCCTCTGTAAAAGCAGCGTTTAAATCAGAAAAGCTATCAGACCCTTCAATTTCATGTTTATTGAAGTGCCTGCTGAAGTCATCTGCGAAATCATCCTGTGCCGTTTTAATTGCTTGTATGTGCAACCCTTCAGTCAGGTTTTTCAAATCAGACAATTCTGCGTTCAAAATTCCGTTTACAAAAACCAGATTTACAGCATCAAGGCCTTTAATAAAATATTTTGACGCTTCCTCAGCCGAAAGATCAACAGTATTATCAGAAAGGGCCTCTACATTTAAATGTTTAGCAAATGATTTGGCTATATTGGTATACTTATATTCTTCATTTTTGGCAGCAGGAAGGCCTTTTGCTTTAAATGAAGCTATTGCAGCTTTCCTCACTTGGTGCAATGGCTTTTTGCTTTCACCATTCAGTTTATTCTCGAAAGACTGAAACTGATCGATGAAAAAATGATCTACTTGCTCTTTTGTTAATTTACTCATATCATTTTTTGATTATGCTTATGCAACATCAGCTTCTTCTTTGATCCAGTCGTAACCTCTTTTTTCCAATTCTTTGGCAAGGTCTTTTCCGCCGGATTTAACTATTTTTCCATCATGTAATACGTGCACAAAATCAGGCACTATATAATCCAGTAAACGCTGATAGTGAGTAACTACTATAGTGGCATTATCCGGATTTTTCAATGTATTTACACCATTGGCAACAATACGCAAGGCATCAATATCCAAACCCGAGTCAGTTTCATCCAAAATCGCGAGAGTAGGCTCTAACATGGCCATTTGAAAGATTTCATTTCTTTTCTTTTCTCCACCTGAGAAACCTTCGTTTAATGAACGGCTTAATAATGCCTGGTCAATTTCGACTAGCTTCATTTTCTCCTTCATCAACTTAAGGAAAGAAACAGCATCCAAAGGCTCCAGTCCTCTGTGCTCTCTTACTTTATTGATTGCAGTTTTCATGAAATTGGTGGTAGTTACACCAGGGATTTCAATAGGGTACTGAAAAGCAAGAAAAACACCTTCTTTGGCTCTTACATCCGCGCCCATTTCCAATAAGTCTTTACTCTTGAAAACAACTTCTCCTGAATCTACCGTAAAATCTTCTCTTCCTGCCAAAACTGAGGCTAAGGTACTCTTACCTGAGCCATTTGGGCCCATAATAGCATGTACTTCACCGGCTTTTACTTCCAGATTAATACCTTTTAATATTTCTTTGCCTTCAATTGAGGCATGCAAGTTCTTAATAGATAACATTTCTTGTATTTTACTTTATTGTCTTTTTATTAATATTGTTCAGCGTTCGAAAACTTCTCAATATCAGAGAAGTTCAGAACGTATGAGTGATTTAATTATCCTACCGAACCTTCTAAGGTAAGGGCTAATAATTTTTGTGCTTCCACTGCAAATTCCATTGGTAATTTATTCAATACCTCTTTACAATATCCGTTCACAATTAGTGCTACAGCACTTTCCTCATCTATTCCCCTTTGAGTACAATAGAAAATCTGGTCTTCTCCAATTTTTGAAGTAGTAGCCTCATGTTCTATTTGGGAGGATTTATTTTTTACTTCTATATAAGGGAAGGTATGTGCACCACACTGATCTCCCATTAATAAAGAATCACATTGTGAAAAATTCCTTGAGTTTGTAGCTCTTGGATGAATTTCTACCAAGCCTCTGTATGAGTTTTGGCTATGTCCGCCTGATACTCCTTTAGAAACAATTCTACTTTTGGTGTTTTTACCGATATGGATCATTTTGGTTCCTGTATCAGCCTGCTGGTAATTATTGGTTACAGCCACTGAATAAAATTCACCTTGAGAATAATCGCCTTTTAATATACAGCTAGGATATTTCCATGTAACTGCAGAACCGGTTTCTACCTGTGTCCATGAGATTTTAGCGTAATCACCTGCGCAAATACCTCTTTTAGTTACAAAATTGAATATACCACCTTTACCGGTATTATCTCCGGGATACCAGTTTTGTACAGTAGAATATTTTACTTCAGCACTTTTGGCTGCATAAATTTCCACTACAGCAGCGTGCAACTGATTTTCATCTCTTTGTGGTGCAGTACAACCTTCCAGGTAACTTACATAAGAATCTTCTTCAGCCACAATTAAAGTTCTTTCGAACTGACCTGTATTGGCCGCATTAATTCTAAAGTAAGTAGAAAGCTCCACAGGGCATCTTACCCCTTTAGGGATGTAACAGAAAGAACCATCAGAAAAAACAGCAGAGTTAAGTGCTGCATAAAAATTATCATTAGATGGCACTACAGAGCCAATATATTTTTTCACTAATTCAGGATAATCCTTTACTGCTTCACTGAAAGAGCAAAAGATAATTCCTTGCTCCAATAGTTGCTTTTTAAAGGTGGTTCCCACAGAAACGGAATCCATTACGGCATCTACCGCTACACCTGTTAATCTTTTTTGTTCCGTTAATGAAATCCCTAATCTTTCAAAAGTTTTTAACAACTCAGGATCTACCTCATCAAGGCTCTCAGCTGTTTTCTTTTTCTTAGGAGCGGAATAGTAAATAATATCTTCGAACTTCGGCTTTGGATAATGCACGTTGGCCCATTTAGGCTCTTCCATGGTTCTCCAGTTTCTGTAAGCCTTTAGTCGCCACTCAAGTAACCATTCAGGCTCCTCTTTCTTGGCAGAAATGAATCGTACTATTTCTTCACTCAGGCCTGGAGGCGCTGAATCTGCTTCAAAATCTACCGACCAGCCATGTTCGTACTCTTTTGAGGCGAATTGTTCTAATATTTGATCGTCTTTACTCATATATGAATTATTTAGACTAATTTCAATTAAGATACAAAGTTAACAATATTCGCTACTTTATGTTAAGCAAAATCTAATAATTTTTAGCAATAATGATATAACAAAAACCTATGAAAAATCACATAAAGATTATTGAGGAGATGATAGTTGGTAAATAGAATAAAATTATTCTTTATCTTAATCTTAATAGTTTAATTAAAATATCAATATTGCCTTTTAAATCCATCTTAAGACTATTCTAAATCATTTCACTTATTTAGTAACACTAATAACTTTCGTACCATTACAACAAAAGTGCATATGATAAGTTCAACTTTTCTATCAAATACAAATCAAAGTTCCCCAATCTTAAAAAGTCTATAAAAAACATAAATTTCAGATGTTTGGATGTAAATGTATTTGACAAAATGATTATTATGTAAACTCTCACTATGTATAAATAATATTTTTTTGTAATTTCAGACCGAAACTAATTATAGAAAAACTT
>JBEPWY010000352.1:0-3989 GCA_041642185.1 Marivirga sp. | reverse complement strand
CCATGAAAGCTGACGTGGCTGCTGCCACTTTCTCGCTTCAGTTCCTTTTTTCCGTAATCGCCCACAGGCTTGCAAACAATTTTCACCTGAGGCAAACCTCTTAAAGGTTCTATTTTCCGGATAAGCATTTGAGGCTTATAGGAACGGTCGTACTGAACAAAGCGAGGAGCAAAATCAGTTATTTTATAGGCGTAATCATCTGTTTCAACTATAGTTTCCAGGATATTGGTATTCTGAATATAATGCTGATCAGTTCTGAAATTTTCATGAGGAGGTTTAATAGAAAATTCCCCGCCCTTTTCGCCACCTATTAGACCGCCAAAAATAAATGAGCTGTCGAAGCGCGGTAAGCACATCCATGAAATATTGGTATCTAACCCAATTAAGGCTAAATAAGCACAGTTTCCGATAAGTCCAAAGTCATATGTGTGTCTTTTTTTCATTCTTTTAGAGTTTCTTTATGAACAAAGCATCTATAATTTTCGAAAAATATAGTCAACAAAAAATAAAAAAGGGTGAAATTTACCCCACCCTTCATTGTCATTTCTTATTGCAATTAGCTTTACCAGCTTCCTCCGGCACCGCCGCCACCGGTCATTCCACCGCCGAATCCACCGAATCCGCCGCTGCTTCCTCCACCGAAACCACCGCCTCCGGAATTGAAATCACCATAAGAGCCGCCATGACGACCGCCGCCTCCCATTAACATCAATAAAGTAAAAAGACCTAAACCGCCTCTTCCTCCTGCATGATGATTCTTTACATTACGAATACGGGAAATGATAGTTATAATGATAAAGAAGAAAATAAGGAAAGTTCCCAAGCCTATAGCCTTCCCTGCGTTATTGTCCTTAATTTTATCAGCTGTATATTTTCCCGCTGCCAAATCAAATATGATTGTTGTAGCCTGATTTAAACCAGCATAAAAATTCCCTTCTCTGAAAGCGGGCTTCATATAATTTTCTATGATACTTTTTGAAGCTGCGTCTGTAATTCTGCTTTCTAATCCATAACCTGTGTTGATGTACATTTTTTTATCTTCAACAGCTACAGAAATTAAAAGGCCATTGTCTTTTCCCTCCTGACCTATTTTCCATTTGTCAAAAACTTCCACACCAAATTGATTGGGTGCGAAATCCCCATAAGTAGAGACTATTATGATGGCCACCTGCGTGGAGGTGCTGTCATTATAAGCGCGCAACTTTCTTTCCAATTGGTTAGCCTCCTGCCTGCTCAAAGTATTGGTGTAATCGTTAACCAGTTTGGGAGGGTTAGGCCTTTCCGGGATTTGGGTTTGAGCCAAAACCGTAAAAGAAAAGAAGAGTAATGTGAGATTAAAAATATATTTCATATAAATTACTTAGTCATTAAATTTAATTTTTACCAAAAGAGATTTCATCCGATAGTTCATTGTTATCGTCTTTCCGGTAAGGAAAATGAGCGGCTAATTGTTCTCCGGCCATTTTAATACCTTCACTTAATCCACTGGTAATGTCATCTTTTTTGAAATGGACCACCATATGTTCTTTGATGTCATCCCAGAAATGGTCCGGCACTTTTTGATTGATACCGGCATCCCCTAAAATGGCAAATTTATGGTCTTTAATAGCCATGTAAAATAATACACCGTTTCGCGCTTCTGTTTTATGCATCTTCAGCACCTTAAAAATATGCGCAGCCCTGTCCATTACATCTTCTTTGCAATGATTTTCCAAATGCACCTGAATTTCACCGGAAGTTTGCGTCTCAGCAGTTTTTATTGCTGCTTCTATTTTTTCTTTTTCTTCTTTACTGAATGAATCCTTTGCCATAATTGGTTTGATTTCTTTATAATAATGAGCGGTTAAATAATTAACCTTTTCAAAATGAGATAAGTCTATTAAAGTTGGAAAAAATTAAAATGTAACTTCAGGTACTGTTTCAGCTCCTTCGTCTGCTTCGAAATATCCTTTTTTGTCAAACCCGTACATTCCCGCAAGCATATTTTGAGGAAAGCTTCTGATATAAGTGTTATACTCTCTGGTTACTTCGTTGAACCTCCTTCTTTCCACAGCAATGCGATTTTCTGTACCTTCCAATTGTGACTGTAGTTCCAGAAAGTTCTGGTTGGCTTTCAGGTCAGGATAGCGCTCCACAACTACCATTAAGCGTGATAAAGCAGAGCTTAAACCTTGTTGTGCCTGCTGAAACTGTTCTAATTTCTCCGGGCTTAAATCATCTGCATTCACATTTACGCCTGTTGCTTTAGACCTTGCCTCAATCACCCCTTGTAAAGTTTCCTGCTCAAAATCCGCATAACCTTTTACAGTATTTACTAAATTAGGAATTAAATCGGCCCTTCGCTGATAAACGTTTTCAACTTGCGCCCACGCACCGGTTACCTGCTCTTCTTTAGTGACCATTTTGTTATATGATCCGGCAAAAACACTGTAAAGTATAATAGCAACTACTACAATAATACCCAGTGTTATTAAAAGTCCTTTTTTCATATTTTATAATTGTTTTTTTACTTAAAATTATGTTTAATCGTGTGATTTTAAGCAATAACTACGCCAATTCTTGATGTGTCATGCTCTATTCAATTTATTAAATATAATCAATATTCAATTGCTTTCCATTAATGCTTATCCTTTTCAGAAATTAACGTTAATTTACCAACAGCTTTCAGTTTCTATATCATCAGATTTTCCAAAATTAAAACAGCCATGCTTAATAATAAAGATTTTCGTAAACATGCTCATGAAATTGCCGACTGGATGGCAGATTATTTTGAAAATGTGGAACAGTATCCGGTTATGTCGCAGGTAAAGCCGGGAGAAATAAAAGCACAATTACCGTCCTCCTTCAGTGAATCTCCAGTAGACTTCGAGACAATTTTTAAGGATTTTGAGAAAATCATTATGCCTGGAATTACCCATTGGGAAAGCCCTAATTTCTTCGCCTACTTCCCGGCATCTAAAAGTAAAGCATCCGTTTTGGCGGAAATGATAACAGCCACCTTAGGTGTGCAAGGCATGGTTTGGCTAACTTCACCCGCAGCCACCGAGCTGGAAGACAGAATGATGGAATGGATGCGCGATTTGCTTGGGATGTCAAGTGATTGGACCGGCTCCATTCAAGATACTGCTAGCACCGGCACCTTCAACGCTTTGATTACCGCCAGAGAGAAGGCTTCCAACTACCAAATCAATCAAAAGGGATTTGCAGGCATGCCACAGTACAGAATTTATGCCTCCGAGCAGGCACATAGCTCTATCGATAAAAATGTAAAAATTGCCGGCTTTGGAATAGATAACCTGGTTAAAATTCCAGTGGATAAGAACTACGCTATGATAGCCGAAAAACTGGAATTGGCTATTCAGCAAGATGTTGAAGCCGGCTTTCATCCACTATTTGTGTTGGGCGCCATGGGTACAACAGGCAGCACAGCAATAGATCCTTTGGATAAAATCGGACGTATTGCCAAAAAATTTGATCTCTGGTTCCATGTAGATGCCGCTTATTCAGGAGCAGCATTAGTTGCGCCGGAATTTCGTTGGATGAGCAAAGGCATGGAGATGGCAGATAGTATGGTATTTAACCCGCATAAATGGTTGTTCACCAATTTTGATTGCAATTTGTATTATGTGAAAGAACCAGAAACTTTAACCAGAGCATACAGCATCACTCCTGAATATTTGAAAACCGCTACCGACACAGAAGTCAATAATTATCGTGACTGGCACATACAGCTGGGCAGGCGTTTCCGCGCTTTAAAACTATGGTTTGTGATGCGTAATTTTGGGGCAGAGGAGTTAAGGCATATTATCCGCAACCATTGCGAATGGGCCAAATGGTTGCAAAACGAAATCGAGCAATCAGGTAAGTTTGAGTTGCTGGCTCCTGTTCCTGTCAATTTGGTATGTTTCCGCTATAATGATGGTAAAATGAATGAGGAGGAGCTGAATGCATTCAACGAAAAATTGTTAACGAACATCAATGCATCAGGT
>JBEPWY010000351.1:0-4021 GCA_041642185.1 Marivirga sp. | reverse complement strand
GACGCTCTTCCGATCTAAAGCAAGAGAATGAAGTTACTGTTAACAAGGCTCTATTACAAAAATTAAAAAGTGAAGTTGAAGAACAAAATTTATAAAATATTTGTCATCCCGGGTATAGCTTTATTATTTGGAGCTTGCGAATATGTTAATCTGAAGCAATATACTTCAGATAGCCCGGAAGAAGAAAGAAAACCCATAGCTAAAGTTGAAAACAGTTTTCTTTATTTAGAAGATTTAAAAGGGATTGTAGGTAAGGAAATTTCTAGTGCAGATAGTGCTAATTTAATGAATAGGTATGTCAATTCATGGATTCAGAAACAGTTATTAATTACGGAAGCATCAGAGAAAATTAATTTTGATCAAGCAGCGATTGATAGAAAGGTTTTGGATTATAAATTTGCTTTAATGGTGCATGAATATAAAAAATTTCATGTAAGCCAGAAGTTAGACACCTCTATAAGTGAACAGGAAATTGAGGAGTATTATGAGAGAAATCAGGTTAATTTTGAATTGAAGCAAAATATCATCAGGGGTTATTTTATGAAAATCACAAAAAATGCCCCTAAAATAAAAAAGCTAAAGGGGCTAGTAAAGACCTCAGAGGAATCAGATTTCAATGAATTAAAATCTTATTGTTTTCGCTACGCAGAATCGTATTTCCTTGAAGATTCAATTTGGATTAATTTTGACGAAGTGATCAGAAACACTCCGTTTAAAAGTGTTTCTAATAAGATTCAATTCCTAAAAAGCAATGATTATGTTGAGGAAGAAGATGAGAAATACCTGTATATCTTAAAAATTAAAGAATATAAAATATCAGATCAGATTTCTCCTTTAGAATTTGTAAAAAATGATATTAAGCAGATAATACTCAATAAGAGAAAAGTGGCAATAGCCAATCAATTAGAGAAGGATGTGTTTGACAGAGCACGGAAGACAAATAAATATGAGATTTACAATGAATAAATTAAAATTAACAGTGTTATTGCTTTTGTTGAGCCTTTGCCAACTTCAAATAGCTTTTTCTCAAAAAGCTCAAGTCGCTGACCAAATTATAGGCAAAGTAGATAATTTCATTATACTGGAATCTGATTTAGCACTGGCTCAAAAAGAATATATTTCAAGAGGTTATACTTCAGATGACGCTTCCTACTGCAAAGTACTAGAAGACCTGGTTGTAAATAAATTAATGTTGGCTAAAGCTGTTATTGATTCAGTAGTTGTGGGCGACCAGCAGGTTGATGCTCAGGTGGAAAATCGTATGAAAATGATGGTAAACCAGATTGGCTCAGAAGAAAAAATTGAAGAGTACTATGGTAAAACTCTCGAGGAATTCAAAGTGGAAATCAGAGATGACATCAAAGAACAAATGGTTGTTGGTGAAATGCAGAGGACTATTACTCAAGGTGTAAAGGTCACTCCAAAGGAAGTACAAAACTTTTTTAAAAATATCCCTAAGGATAGTCTTCCATACTACTCCACCCAGGTGCAGGTCGGCCAAATTGTTAGAGATCCTAAAATGAGCAGAGAGGCAAAGAACAGTGTGAAATCAAGACTTGAAGGTTTAAGAGAAAGAATAATTGATGGGGAAGATTTTGAAGAATTAGCCAGACTATACTCTCAGGAACCAGGGGCCAAAAAGACAGGTGGTAATATCGGTTTTTTCCAAAGAGGTGAGTTAGCACCTGAATATGAAGCCGCTGCATTAAGACTGAAGCAAGGTGAAATCTCAAAACCAGTAGAGACAGATTTCGGTTTTCACTTAATTCAATTGATTGAGAGGAGAGGTAATGAATTTAATACTCGTCATATTCTAATAAGACCAAGATTCACCCAAAAAGATATTGACCTTGCTATTAATTTTCTTGATAGCCTACGTATAAATATTATGGGGGATAGCTTAAGCTTTGAAAAAGCCGCTAAAGAATATTCAGATGATATGAACACCTCATCAAGTGGAGGATATTTTCTTGACCCTGAATCTCAAAGCACAAAAATTTCTGTTGAAGATCTGGATCCTAATGTGTTTTTTACAATTGATACCATGAAATTAGGAAGTATAACCAAACCATTGGTTTTTAATAAACAAGATGGCTCAGAGGCTGTAAGAATATTATTTTACAAACACAAAATAAGACCACACCAGGCCGATATTCAATTGGATTACCAAAGAATTCAAAAAGCGGCACTCAATAAAAAGAAAAGTGAAACCTTAAATAAGTGGTTTAAAGAAGCAAAGTCTGAAGTTTTTGTTACTGTTGATGAGAAATATAAAAGCTGCAATATTCTTAACCAATAATTATGGAGAAGTTTAAAAATGAGGTGGAAGCTGCCGATGCATTACATGAAAAGTACCTGGAGTTAAAGAAAGAAATTAATAAAATTATTGTCGGGCAGGACAAGGTAGTAGAGCTGGTAATTAGTTCACTTTTCTGCCATGGACACAGTTTATTAATAGGTGTACCTGGGCTGGCAAAGACCTTGTTAATAAAAACAGTTGCCTCTGCAATGAGTTTAAAATTCAACAGAATTCAATTTACACCTGATTTAATGCCTTCGGATATCATAGGTGCCGAAACACTTGATAAGGATAGAAATTTCAAATTTATAAAAGGAGCAATTTTTAGTAATATCATTTTGGCAGATGAGATTAACAGAACTCCCCCTAAAACACAAGCTGCACTTTTAGAGGCAATGCAGGAAAAAAATATTACTATAGCAGGGGCAACCTATGAACTGCCCGATCCATTTTTTGTATTGGCTACGCAAAACCCAATTGAGCAGGAAGGAACCTATCCGCTTCCTGAAGCACAGCTGGATAGATTTATGTTTAATATCACTTTAGATTATCCTTCTTATGAGGATGAGATTGATATTGTAAAGAAAGGAGCAAAACAGGCAAGTCAGGTAATTAACCCAGTATTAACTGCGGAAGAAATATTAAGCTTTCAGGCATTGGTAGATCAGGTGCCAGTTCCGGATAATGTAGTGGAATATGCGGTAAAACTAGTACATAGTAGTCGTCCGAATACTTCTATGTCCCCTGAAATTACTAATAACTATATTGAATGGGGAGCAGGTCCTCGCGCTTCTCAGTTCCTGATTAAAGGAGCTAAGTGCCATGCTTTATTAAGAGGTAAATATTCACCTGACATTGAAGATGTACAGGCCATTGCAGTACCCGTATTACGCCACAGACTGGTAAAGAATTTCAAAGCAGATGCAGAGGGTATTTCTATTGAAGAGATTATTACTGAATTAAGCAGAGTAAAATGATCCTCTTTGACTAGAATTGTGTGAAAGCAATAGGTTTATCTTATTTGGAACTGCGCTTATTTATATTTCGAAAACATTCTACTTTACAATACTATAGATTAAATAATAGTTTCGTCTATAACCAAAGTATTACCTGATAATTGTGTTCTGTATTCTCTTAGCTTTTTAGGCGATGGGCTATTAGTGGGAAAACCCTTCAGATTATAAAAAGAATTACCACAATCACAGGATAAATAAAGTTGAGAAGGATCCATTGATATGATTGAACAATCTTTTTCAGGTTCAAAAGGACATGTCCTTTCAAAAGCAGCATAATCATTTTCACCTCTTTTTACCACCACTACTCCTCTGAGGCCAATATCGTTCAAATACAAATGCTTTTCAAACTCCAGGCTTTGATTACTAACCAGGCTTAAATTCAAATAAACTTCGAATGGCGCAGGAAATGGTAGTTCATCAACAAATGTCTCAGTATTTTCATCTTTACAAGACGAAAATAACAGGGTTGTAAAAATTAAAATTAGAAAGAATATATTTTTATTAATATTCATAAAATCCTCTTCCGGTTTTTCTTCCATGGTGTCCGGCATCCACTTTTTGTTGTTGAATTCTGCTTGGTCTAAATTTAGCATCATAATGGAAAGACTCAAACATAGAAGTTGTCACTGAAAAGTTAGTGTCCACACCAATTAAATCCATTAACTGAAAAGGACCCATTTTAAATCCCGAACTTGCAATTAATTTA
>JBEPWY010000350.1:2342-4023 GCA_041642185.1 Marivirga sp. | reverse complement strand
CATAAACGCAGCATACCAACCGAGCATGAATATTATAAGAAAATGTGACGGTTAAAGGTTTGCTGACAGCTGAACTATTCCATGTGACAACTTAAAATCAATTATATACACATGAAATGTCTATAAAGCATGCTATACCAACCTAGATGAATATAAAAAAATTAAGGATTTGGAAGTAAAGTGGTAGAATTCAGACATTCCAAACCGCTTAGGCGGCACAAGTCGTGGCAGTTAAAAAACAATTATATACACATGAAATAGTCATAAACGCAGCATACCAACCGAGCATGAATATAAGGTTCAAAGCAGTCGGTTGTAAGGCTTATAAGTGTGGACAGACTATTCCATGTGACCATAAAAAACTATATATACACATGAATAAAAATATTCAACAACTTTACACCATCTGGTGCGCAATTGTTTTTGCAGGAGTGTTTTTAGTTCTTTTTCCTTTTTTTCTGATTATTATTATTATTCCCAGTTGGCATCAACATTCTTATTATCTTAATAGAGTCTGGGCTTGGACGGCCTTGAGGTTGGTAGGTATACCTGCTAATTTACAAGGAAGTGAAAAGCTGGAAAAAGATCAGCAATATGTTTACTGCTCTAACCATTTTTCATTATTAGATATTTTAAGTTTTGGTTTTACACCTCAACCTGTGGTTTATGTAGGAAAAGAATCTCTCGCTAAAATACCTTTATTTGGATTTGTGTTCAGAAGATTACACGTGACCGTCAACAGGAGGAGTATGAAGAACAGCTATCAGGCATTGGAAAGAGCTATAGAAAAAATGGGTGAGAGCCGTAGTTTGGTAATGTATCCTGAAGGAGGTATTTATAGTAAGGATATTCCCAGAATGGTTCGGTTTAAAGATGGGGCTTTTAGAGCGGCTATTACGAAACAAATTCCTGTTGTACCTGTGACACTTCCAGATAATTGGATAATTTTACCGGATAGTAAAATTCCTCTTATCTCCAGAAAAGAAATGAGGATGATCTTTCATGATCCCATACCTACAGATGGACTCAATATGAAAGATGTAGCGGCGTTGAAAGAGCAGGTGTATGATGTAATTGAGAAAGAATTAAACAAGTTTAATCCTGTATATGAGCATTAATATAGAAACATTGGAAAAGATAGCGCATTTGGCACGCTTGGAATTTGATGAAAAATCAGAAGAGAAAATGCTGAAGGATATGAACAATATTTTGAGTTTTGTAGAAAAACTACAAGAAGTGGACACTGAAAATGTAGAACCTTTGCAAAGTATGTCTTTTGAAATTAACCAATTAAGAGAAGATAAATTAGGAGAACAGCTTACTCATGAAAAGGGTCTTAAAAATGCTCCTAAAAAAGATGCAGATTTTTTTAGAGTGCCAAAAGTAATGGACTAGAAATTTTAATGCTTTGGAAATGTGATTTCAATACATTTCAGTCCTTGGATAAAAAATAATAATAACAATATATATCTAAACATTTAATTAATGTCTCATTTAAATTTTTGGAAACAATGGACTAAAGAATATCGGAGCATTTACCAGGTGCTCCTTTTTATTTTCTTTGTTTCCATCGCTTGTACTTTTTATACACAATACAATAGTGTAGATATGTCCTCTCCACTGGAAGAGGTGCGGAAAACGCAAAGTTTTGATTTAACAATTCATAATGTGTTTGATTTTG
>JBEPWY010000350.1:0-2332 GCA_041642185.1 Marivirga sp. | reverse complement strand
GCTTTAAAATCTGGATTTCAGGCTTGGAATAGCTATTTAATGCTTGGGATTCTTTTTTTCTGCTTCTCTATTCTTATAACTGCTTCCACTTATTTCAGCCGCTTATGGTTTATGATTTTCCAATCTGTTTTTGTAGTGTGGATCATTACCCTAAAGCTGCAATACCTTGAGATATTTGGCATGGAAAGCCAGCTGTTTACCTTTGTTTTTATAGGGCTGATATTAGCTGTGGCCTACATTTTTCATTCCTTTAAAAAAGAAGCAGCGCTCTTATTAAGGTGGATTTCCTTTTCGGCTATTTTAATAGCATTAGTGGCTTTGGTTGGTTTTGGTTCCTCAGTTGAAGCGCCACTGGTTTTTATGTCGCACCATGGAATTATTGTCCCCTTAATTTTATCGGTAATTTTTATATTTAATGTTGCTTATGAAATTATCCTGCATATTCTGTACCTGTTGGCAGCAAAAAAGAATGAAGAAGGAAATTCTAATTTGTGGCATTTTATATTGCTCAGTTTTCTATATCTGTTTTATGTGGCACTTACTTTTGCCAAAAACAGCTTCCTGATCGAATGGAATATTATTTACCTGGATGAATTTATTTTACTAGCTGTTTCAGCTATTCTGGGTATTTGGGGATTTAGAAAACGTAGTGAATTATTTACCAAGCAACTGCCATTTAGGCCTTTAGGAGGTTATTTATACCTGGTATTGGCAATTATTACCTTCACCACCATCAGTTGGGTTTTCTCAAATGGAAATGATCCCTTAGTTGAAACTTTTGAGGATATGATCGTATTTTCTCATTTAGGGTTCGGTATCATATTTCTGATTTATGTATTGTATAATTTTGTAGCGCTCTTAAATGCAGGTCATGGAATTTATCCTGTTGTTTTTCGAGGGGTGAATCTTCCTTACTTTTTGGTGAGGGTAATAGGATTTGGTGCTGTAGTTGCCTTAGTGTTAAGAGTAGGTTATTTGCCTTATAACCAAGCTATATCAGGTTATTATAATAGTCAGGGAGATTATTATGAATATATTGATAACCGGGAATCTGCTAAAATAACCTTTCAAATTGCCAGGCAATATGCTGTTACCAATCATAAATCTAACTTCGAATTGGGCAAAATGGAGTATGAAGATGAAAATTGGGCGCAGGCATCAACTTATTTTAAACAAGCGGTATGGAAAAGGCCGAGTGTGCAGGCCTATCTGAGCAGGGCCCAAACACAAATAAATGCTTCTCTTTATTTTGAAGCTTTATTTACTTTGGAATCCGCCCAAAAAGATATTCCTGATAATCCTTATGTTTTAAACATGTCCGGCCTGGTATATGATGAGCTTAATAAACTGGATTCTTCTTTTATTTATTTTGATGCAGCCGAAAGAGCAGCTACTTCACAAAGAATTAGAGATGTTGCACAATCTAATAAGTTGGCTATATTCGCAAAAAATAAGGTGGATGAAGAATTGCCTGAAGAAATTGAGTTGAAAGATAAACCTGTTCCATTTCAGGCAAATTATATGGCTTTAGCTAATCAGCGAAGGGAGCTATTAACCGACTATAAAATGGAGGCTGAAAAAATGGATTCTTTACTAACCTACAATTCATTTTCTCTTTTGTTTAATTATAATTTAAATAAAACTATTGACCATATTCCTTTCGAAGAAGATACTATTGGTTGGTTAAAACAATACAGAGAGAACGAAGCTTTTTATAAATCTATCGATTACGCAATTGCTTCAAGGGAAAATTACGCAGGAGATCAAAAATCTGCTTTTTCAATTATTTATGAATTAGAAAATGCGGACATCTCAGATGCAGGTTTTTATTATTTAACACATGGTTTGTGGTTGTATGAGCAAGGAGCATATAATCAGGCAGACGAAAAATTTAAATTGGCAGAAAAGTTAAAAGTGTCCAAGGCATCAACTTTCAGAGTTATATCTCTTGTTCAGGCTGGCAGGCTGTATGAAGCGGCGAGAATTTATGAGGAACAATTTAAAGGTGTTTCGGTGAATGATAAGATTTTACAGCAAGATCCTCTTTATCAATTTTTACAGGGTAACCCTGATCAACTGCCCGACAGTTTTCTTTATCTTTGGTTAAAAACCAATGGTTCTTTGCAAGAAGATGAAAAGGAAGCTATAAAAGAGAAGCTTTCCGGTTCACCTTTTCTTTTGCTTCACCGATTAGATGGTATAACTTATCTGGCAGAAGAAAGAAAATACGAAGAGGCCTGGGAAGCAATAAAATCAATAAATATACCAGATACTGAGAAGGGGTTGCTTTTATATAAGGAAAACCTACAGGCACTCTTAATTGCAAAACTGG
>JBEPWY010000349.1:1307-4034 GCA_041642185.1 Marivirga sp. | reverse complement strand
CATTCCTGGGAAATCCACAGAAGCTTCTTTTACATCAATTCCGTAATCTTTCGCATGGTTGATGTATTCAAATACATTGGCACTTTTTAGTAATGCTTTTGTAGGTATACATCCCCAGTTAAGGCAGATTCCACCTAAACTTTCCTTTTCTATTACTGCTACTTTTTTACCAAGTTGAGCCGCTCTGATGGCTGCCACATAACCTCCAGGGCCGGTACCAACAACAATAACATCATATTTCGAAGCCATATCTATATATTTATTTATTTACACTGATTTTTCGTTCGCAAATTTAAGGGATTTGAGCCTAGAAAAAAATTTTGGCGGCCTTAGGATTTGTAATACTTCGCTCGTGCCACATTTTTACGTTATTTATTGTTCTTGCTACATTATAAGAGATAAGCAAAACAAGATAGAAGGCGACTACGAATTTTATTAAAGAAGGGGTTGAAGTAAGAAACCTATTGAATCCTCTTAGCATGAGTATAATAAACATTGGAATAATAGGTGTAAGTAAGCGGTCAATACTTTCCGGCTCTATTAGTGGTACAAAGGAAAATATCATTAAATAAGTAAGGAACAAAATCAGTAGAATATGATTGCGATACGTGAATATTAAAATCAAAATGATTACCATGAGCAAGATACCAGCAGTCATATTATTTATTCCCAATTGATTGACAGGGAAAAGAATATAAAATAATCGAATCAAAATATTTTCAAAATTTAAAAAAATTCCGTTGAAAAAGCTGATGTTTTCTTCCGAGACGGTATCTGAAGACTTTACAAGTGTGGATAAATTCCAAAACGCAATAGGTAAAATAGCCATGAATATGCCCACGGCATTTGTAATGAATTTTCTAAAGTTTTTGAAAGAAATGAACTGAAATAGAGCATATATAGATAAGCCTACCAATATAAAGACACCTGCATTCCGCTGAAGGCACATAGCTGCCAGGGAAATTACCCAAAGGACTATATAGACAGGATTTTTGTTTTCTTCCCATAGGATATAAAAATATAGTCCGGCATACATTAATAAAATAAAGAATGTTTCAGACCATAAAAAAGAAGCTACCAAATAAGGAAATACGCTGAAGCTAAAAGAGAATAAAGCCACTAATGCATACTTTTTTGAGAGGCTGCTTTTCTTCAAAAAAAAATAAATAAACAGTAGAGATGCGTTGAAAATGATGATATGAGCGATATAATAGCTATTTTCTGAAGAAAATAAGCTCAATAAAACAGGGTATAGCGGAGGCCAAAAAAGATAGCTGCCTCCATCGGCACTTTGTAAAGTAAAGCCTTCTTGCCAACTGCGCGATGCAGCCCAATAATGGAATGAATCGGATGTCCAGATGAGCCCACCCCAGGTGGCATAGGTGAAAATGGAAGTGGCAATCACTAAACATAGGCCTAATGAAATGAATTCCGCTCGTTTTGAAAGTGGATTTAGTACAATTTTGCTGATAAGTTTCTTAATTTGCATCTTAAATGTAATTTTAAGCCATTAATCGACTAAAAACCAACTATGACTAAATTATTAGAAGGAAAAACAGCTTTAATTACCGGTGCTTCCAAAGGTATCGGCAAAGCAATAGCAAAAAAATATGCCCAGCAAGGCGCTAACGTAGCTTTCACCTATCTTTCAAGTGTTGAAAAAGGAGAAGCTCTTGAAAAAGAATTAGCTGAATATGGTGGAAAAGTAAAAGGATATCGATCCGATGCTTCTGATTTTGCAGCAGCAGATAAACTTATTAATGATGTGGTAGCTGAATTTGGCTCCCTGGACATTTTAATCAATAATGCAGGAATTACAAAAGACAATTTATTAATGCGCATGAGTGAAGAAATGTGGGACGATGTAATTAACGTGAACCTTAAATCATGCTTTAATACAGTAAAAGCGGCTACCCGTACTTTTATGAAACAAAAAAGCGGTTCTATTATCAATATGACTTCCGTAGTGGGCGTTAAGGGTAATGCAGGACAGGCTAACTACGCAGCCTCCAAAGCAGGAATAATTGGATTTACAAAATCTGTTGCCTTAGAGTTAGGGTCGAGAAATATTCGTTCCAATGCTGTTGCTCCAGGTTTTATTGAAACTGAAATGACAGATGCTTTGGAAGATAAGACAGTTCAGGGCTGGAGAGACGCTATTCCTTTGAAAAGAGGCGGACAGCCTGAAGATATTGCCGAAACTTGTGTGTTTTTAGGATCGGATATGTCATCCTATATAACAGGACAGGTTATTCAGGTAGATGGCGGAATGCTTACCTAACAACCTGAGTACGATTAAAAACATGACGTCCCCGCTAAGGCGGCACAGGCTAATTTTTCTTTTTTAAGAAAAATATATAAATCCCGTTTGAACGGGACGAAACCACTAGTCCCGTCCAAGCGGGAACGTTCTAATGTGTTTTTAATGCAAATTTAAAATCGAACTCAGGTCAATATGTAATGTATAATGTTTATTTAGTAACTTTGATTTCTTTTGATGAACAAGCTTCATTGAATTTGATTTATATTAATAAATTTCATCCAGGCTTATTTATATGCTTAGTTCAGCATTACCTTCTTATTGGATTATTTTATGCCTCCTAATAGGGATTGCTTATGCATATGCGCTATATGCTTTTGGTAAAAAACCATGGACAAAGCAATGGAATATTTTCCTTTTTATTATTCGGACTATTGCCATTACCTTAATAGCTTTTCTATTTTTGG
>JBEPWY010000349.1:0-1297 GCA_041642185.1 Marivirga sp. | reverse complement strand
GGAGCCCTTCATTAGTAGCAAAACAACTAAATCTGAAAAATCAAATATTATCTTTTTATGGGATGATTCCCAATCCATTCAAAATAGCCTTTCTGATGAAGAAGTGCAAAATGCTTGGGGAAATGTAACCAATCTAACAGATAAAATAAAGAAAGAGAAAGACGTAAATGTTGATATCATTAATTTGGAAGGAGAAAGCCTTACTGGAAATGATTCAGTTAATCAGGATGCATCTATAAGTCCTTTAAATCCAGCTCTTAAACAAATCTCAGATCAATATGACAATGATTTGATAGCTGAAGTTGTTTTGTTTTCTGATGGAATATTCAACAGAGGCATATCACCGGAATATTTTGCCTATTCTTTTGCAGTAAGCACAGTAGGTGTGGGCGATACAATAGAAAAGAAGGATATAGAGCTGGTTAATTTACGCTATAATAAAGTTTCTTATGAAGGTAATAAATTTCCTGTTGTTGCAGAGATAGTACAAAATGGATGGGAAGATGAAAAAACTACAGTAGCCATTTATCAAAATGGAATACTTCTTCAGCAGAAAGAAATTAATTTTAAGGATAATTCTTCAGTTGAGGAAATTAAATTCCTTTTAGAGGCAAAAGATAAAGGCTATCAATCCTACAAAATAGTAGTTAATCCATTTGAGGAAGAATTTAATAAAAAAAACAATCAGCAAATAGCTTATATAAATGTTGTGGAGGGAAAAAAGAAAATTCTTTTATTGGCCGGAGCGCCTCACCCTGATATAAAAGCACTGAAACAGTCTATAAGTCAGAATGAAAATTATGAACTTAAAATCACTGTGGCAGGAATGGATGATTATGAAGAGAATGATTATGATTTAGCCATACTATTTCATTTACCTGATAAGGCTGGTTCATTTCAAGCTGAAATTCAAGCATTAAACAAAAAAAACACCCCTTTCTGGTTTATTACAGGGCCTGGGGTGGATATAGTCAGTCATAACACTTTTAATAAGGCCGTTCAATTTCGACCTTGGACAGAGACAGATGAAGCGGGTGTTTATATTAACAGCAATTTCAATAAATTTGAAATCCTAAGCGAACAAAAGAACCAATTGACAAAATTGCCTCCTGCCAATGTGCCGTTTACTGATCCTCAATTTAACCCGCTTGCTGATGCATTTTTTTACAAGCAAATTGGTCGAGTTAAAACCAATAAACCGGTTTATGTTTTTTATGCGGATGATAACACTAGGCAGGCAGCTTTATTAATTGAAGGCTTCTGGAAGTGGAGATTAATAGAATATCTTAATACTGAG
>JBEPWY010000348.1:0-4039 GCA_041642185.1 Marivirga sp. | reverse complement strand
AATTTGCACAATCGGACCTTCCTTAATAAACAAGCCACTTAATTCAATGGCTTCCTGTAATGATCCCCCACCGTTAGAGCGCAAATCAACTACTATTCCATCTACATTTTCTTCTTTTAACTCACCAATGATTTTTCTTACATCGCTAGTAGTGCTTCCATATTCCTCACCTTTTTTCATTGCCTCAAAATCAAGGTAGAAAGAAGGTATAGTGATTATACCGATATTATATTTATCTCCGTTCCTATAAATCTCTTTTACCTCACTATAAGGCACTTGTTCTTCTAGTTTAATTTTATCTCTCACTATTAAAATTTCTGTTGGCTGAGTAGTCACTGCATTTTTTCCGGCAGGGATAATCATCAACCTAACTTTAGAATCTTTAGGCCCGCGAATTAATTGTACTACATCATCAAGTCTCCAACCCACAACATTCACAAACTCACCTTCAACACCTTGGGCTACTGCCACAATTTTATCATCTGTATTAATTAATTTTGACTCAAAAGCTGGTCCACCAGGAACTACGGAGGCTACTCTTGTATAATCTGACTGAGTGGTTAATGTAGCACCAATTCCCTCAAGTGACTGGCTCATCCTGATTTTGAAATTCTCAGAAGTAGCCGGTGAAAAATAACTTGTATGAGGATCAAAGCTTTCAGCAAAAGTATTCATATACAATTGAAACACATCTCGTGATTCATATTTGCTAATAGTTTCATCTAATCGATCATAACGTTCTTTTATTAACCTATGGATAGCAGTATCGGCCTTATCAGCTAATTTCAGATCCAATGCCTGACTTTTTACTAGTTTTCTCCATCTATCATTCAATTCTTCCTTACTGTTTGCCCAGTAAATAGAGTCTGAGTCAATGATAATAGACTCTTCAACGTCATAATCAAATTCATAAGACAACTCATTTTGAATAAAATCCATTCTTTCTCTGAACCTTTCACTAAAAATATTGAATATTTCATAAGCAGGAAGTAAATAGCCTAGTTTGATATGATCATCTAATCTGTCTCTATATCGTTCCAGATTCTCCATATCTTCTTTCAGAAAATAATGCTTATTGGCATCTAAAGTTTCCAAATAAGAATCAAAAATAATGCCTGATAGCTCATCATTAATAGCAATGCTCTTATAATGATATTGACTTAATAAGCCTGCCATTAACCTGGCCTCCATAGACTGCTCCTCTGTAGGAGATAATTTCAACTCATCTGTCTGAAAAGCAAATGCTTCTATATTGATAAGCAGTAAAAGAGTAATAAAAATATGTCTTAGCATAAATAAGGTTATTTAATTTCTAATATTGGTTCAACGTAATCGGAGGGTAATATATTGAATTTTTACATAAAAGGTAAAATCAGGAAGGAATTGGTAGAATATTTTTTTCTGGTCTGTTTTCCCAGAAATAATCTTTAAATTCTTTCCCTTCAAAATTCTCAATGGCATCATCCATCATCCATTTAATGTATTTATTAAAACCAGCACCCATCCAAACACTAGAATTAAGCAAAACAGCGTAAGTATATCCATTTTCTTTTCTATAAATAAAACAAGATGTACCAGCTAAAGTTCCTGTTCTCCACCAATTTTCTCCTTTTGAACCTTTCCATCCAAATGCATCAGTATCTCTTTCAGACCCCGTCATTTCTATAATACTTTCCTTCGTGAGTATATTATAATGCGGATTTTTAGGATCTATTAAGGATACTAATTTAACCATTTGCGAGGCATTGGCAATCCAACCGCCGGCTGCACCTAAAGTTGTAATATCACTGCCTCCATAAGGTTTATCTACCGCCTCATAGCTTCCGTCAAATGACATATGCTGATAAGCAGTAGGATAATTATAATAGCTCACTTCAAATGGCCTACGCCCTAACTCATAATTCCCTGCAATTCTCGTACCATAAATACCATTTGGCTCCATAATATAGGTATTGATGTATTCCTCGTAACTAAGCCCAGTTTTTGCTTCTATAATTTTACCTAACAACATATAACCAAAGTTAGAATAGGCATATTGCGTTCCTGGTTTGTACCTTAGTCTGCGATGGGCTAAAACAAATTCAATGATATCATCTGCTGTAGGTGGTCCGGCTAATTCCATAATGCGTTTGATTTTCAAAGATTGGAACATAAAGTCTCCATCTCTCCAGCTCCAGCCACCATGGTGGTTTAACAAATCAGCCACTGTGACTTCCAGATGAGTAGGGTCTTTCATCTCCTGATACTCAGATAAAATACCATTGTTACCAAATATTTTTTCATCAAGGCTAAGAGTACCTTCATCTTTAAGTTTCATTATACCAACAGCCGTCACCAACTTTGATGCACTGGCAATCCGGAATAAACTTTTATTGGTCACTATCTTCTCTTCTTCCTGATTGGCGTAGCCATAGCCTTTAGCATAAATCAATCGATTATCTTTCATTACGGCTACAGAGGCGCCCTTAATGTCCCATCGGTTAAGGAATTTATCAACAGTTGCATCAAATTCAGGCACAAAGGAGTTGGTATCTATTTCAGGTGCCGGCGCAATAATGTTTAAATCTAAAAAATTAAGATGATTGTAAGAATTCTCGTCAGTTGAATGCACGAAAACAGCTTCATTTGTAGTGTAGAAGGCCACACTTATTGAGGTAATACCAAGTATTACCATGAGTAGAATTATTTTTTTACTTCCCAATGCCTGCAATTTTCAATTTTTTTATACCTTAATAATTAATGCAAATAATGAATATTTGTTATAACACCCAAACATTCGGGCATATTAAAAAAGCCGTATGTAATAACAATAAAGACTTTAAATAGATATTATTGTTTAATCCAAAATACTTTTTAATATATTCATTCATATTGAAAGCCATAATTCATCAAAATAATTCATTCTTCCAGTGAAAAAAAACATGCATACATACGATTATATTATAGGAGGAGGTGGCCTGGCAGGTCTTACCTTATGTTGGAAAATGCTTGAATCCGGCTTGCTAACTCATAAAACTCTGCTTATCATTGAACCGGATTCCAAAACATTAAATGACAGAACATGGTGCTTATGGAGCTTAAATGAACCTTGGTTAACTGAATTACCCTTCTCAAAAGTATGGAATTCAGCCTTAATTCAAGGAAAAGGATTTAGTAAAACACAATCCTTAGAACCTTTCAAATATTATAAAATAGAGGGTATAGATTTTTATAAATTTATTTTTCATAAAATAAAAAATTCCTCGAATGTCACCTTTTTACAAGATAACATCATCAAAGAAGACCCTTATAAAAAGGAAGTCTCCACTCCCACTGAGGTCTTTTATTTCAAAAAATATTTTTTTAAAGGATATTTTTTAAATAAGGATTTTCAAAATTTTCATCAATCAAAAAAACAATTCGTATGGCAACACTTCCTGGGGTGGAGAATAAGAACTGCAGAGCCACAATTTAAGGCGGATACAATTACCTATATGGACATGAGGGTTCCGGAAGTAGAGAAAGGCTTATCTTTTGCTTATATTTTGCCGGAATCCTCAAATGAAGCAATGGTGGAATATACCTTGTTTTCGGCAGATTTATGGGAAAAAAAGGATTATGAGACACAGTTGAGAGCGTATATTGAAAATCAGCTTAAAATTAAAAATTATGAAATCATAGATGTAGAATATAATAAAATCCCCATGACCAATGCTTTGGAATTAAAAAGAGATCGTGATATTGTTCCCATAGGTACGCTAGCCGGAACTGTGAAGCCCAGCACAGGCTATTCTTTTGTGCGAAATTTTAAACATATTCAGAAAATAGTCAAGAATTTAAAGGCAGGGAAAGATGATTTTAGAATTGAAACCAATAAGCGTTTTAAATTTTATGATGAGGTATTAATTAACGTATTGGCAACAGGAAAAGCCAGCGGCCAGGAAGTATTTCAAGCCATGTATGAGAAAAATGATTTGACCTTATTGTTTCGCTTTCTGAATGAAGAAACTACTCTGTGGCAAGATTTAAAAATTATGAATTCAGTACCTAAAAAAGCATT
>JBEPWY010000347.1:0-4049 GCA_041642185.1 Marivirga sp. | reverse complement strand
AGAAACAAATGTAAATGATAAACCAATGGTTGCTGAATCAATAGCAGGCAAATTTATTTATCCTGATGAATCAAGATTAGTATATGCCAGTTTGTTGATAAAGGGGTATAACCGAAACGATATAAAGTTTGCATTACCTCAAAAAATGCCCAAAAAATATGTTGAAACCAATGAAACTCCTAATAAGTCAATTCGAAATCTTAAAATAGGCGCTTTGTTTGGCGGTGCAGTCAGTATAGCTATTGTTCTTTTGTATTTGGTTTTAACAGAAGTTGCTTTTACCGAAAACTCGATTTTAATTTCAATGCTTGGAATTGGGGTTGGCATTTTATGGGGGGCATTATTGGGGGGCATAATAGGTCCTTTTTTACCTGCTTCCACTTCAATTAAAATAAAAAGTTTAGATAGGGATAGCACAGCGACAATCCGGTTTAAGCCACGTAACAGAATAGATGCTTTGTATTTTAAAAATAAATGGCATTTTCAGACTGAATAGTCTTTTAAAGCTTACCCAAGGAGACTATTGCTGGTAAAAAATAATTTTTCACAAATACCTGGATTAATAATTATTCAGGTAATTTTTTAATTTTATCGATTTGGAACTTTTAAAATCACCCGTGGATCAATTATCGCACGAATCATTAGTTGATGAAAACTATATTATAGCCATAGGAGCCTGTCCGGAAAGGCCTAAGGATTTATTTGATTTCTTTAAAAATACTCCTGATTTATCCATTTCCTATGTAATTATTCAATCTCATCCTTCAGAAGACTCATCTTTGGAGGATGAGTTACACATTCGCTACCCACAGCTTAATACTTGCAAAATTTCCAATGGTATGGCCATAGAGCCAAATTGTATCTATTTTATAGCTGAGGACCAAGCTGTAACAATATCAAATAATAGATTCTTAGTACACGAAAATGAATCTTTAAAAAAAAGGTCCTATAAGGGGAGCTTTTTTCATTCTCTGGCCAAAGAAAAAGGCAAAGATAGCATAGCTGTTTTATTGTCAGGCGCTGACGGAGAAGCTTTAAATGACGTAGAAGCTATTAAGAAAGAAGGTGGGATGGTAATTGTACAAAATGCTGATAATATTGATGAAATTCTGTCCGATAAAATTGTTGAGTCAATAGATTTTGATTTTGTTTTGTCTCCGCCCCTAATACATAATCAGGTCTCGAATTTTGTTAAAAAACGCACATTAGAACATAAATATTTAAGGCGACTAGTGGATGATGAGGAAGAATTGATATCTGAAGTTATTCAGCTTTTGAAAACTGGTACATCTTTGGATTTTACCAATTATAAAAGACCTACTATAATCAGGAGAACTCTTAAAAGAATGTTGGCAAAAGAAGTAAATAATATTTCTGATTATATAAAAATATTAAAAGATGAACAGGCAGAGGTGGATATGCTTGCTCACGATTTTCTCATTTCCACTACCCGTTTTTTCAGGGATAAAGATGCTTTTGAGGATTTGAAAAATAATGTAATTCCAGCATTGATTAATTCAGGATCTGTAGCAACAGATTTGAGAATATGGGTAGCTGGCTGCTCAACTGGGGAAGAAGCTTACTCCATTGCCATTTTATTAAAAGAGGGCATTTTAGCTTTTAAAAAGCCAGTCAATGTAAAAATATTCGCTACAGATATAAACAAAGAGGCGCTTACTTTTGCTTCAAAAGGCTTTTATTCTGAAAATATAACCGATGATGTTAGCTCTGAATTATTGACTAAATATTTCACTAAAAAGGATGAGGGGTATAAAATAAATGAGGAGATTCGGGAGATGGTCTCTTTTTCGGAGCACAATATTCTTCATCAAATTCCTTTTAAAAATATTGATTTTATCAGTTGCAGAAATTTACTAATCTATTTAAACCGCACTCTCCAAAAAGAATTGGTTGCAACTTTCCTTTTTTCGCTGAAAAGCAGTGGGTTTCTTTTTCTGGGTTCGGGAGAAGCCAATATCATTGATAATTCTTTTACCAAATTGATGGGCAAAAGTGAGATATTTCGAAAGCCTGGGACTTCCAAAAACCATCAATCAGCTTTAGAAAAGGATTCAGGCAGTATCCATCATAATAAAAAAATTGTTAATCCATTAATTATGAAATCCTCACCTGAATCCTTGCCCGAAAATTTCAATGAAATTATTATTGATTTTCATTTGGAAGAATCAGGTTATTCAGCAAGTGTTTGTGTGGACGAAACCAAGACTATCTTAATGCCATTCGGCGAATATGAAAAATTTATGCGCCCAAAACTTTTTAATAATAACCTGATGGAGCTATTGCCGGAGGAAGTAGCTATTGCCGTGGCAAATTCAATTAGAAAATCATCAGATTTAAAGAAGAAGATTGCTGTAAATCATATTAGCTGTAAATTAAATAATGAGCTGAAAGATATATCTATATTGGTTAAACCATGTGTAAAAAAGAATGGAGCCTTACACGCCTTTTATATTATCTATTTTAAAGAGGAAAAAAATATAATTAAAAAGAACGATTATTCTGAAATATTTGATAGCAAAGCACATGGTAGAGAATATGTGGCAAATCTTGAGGAGGAATTGGCTCAAACAAAAGCTAAATTGAAAACAGCTCATATTGCGCTGGATAAATCACAGGAAAGCATTCAGAATTATACAGAGGAATTGCTTTCTACCAATGAAGAGTTGCAAAATGCCAACGAAGAATTACAGGCAACCAATGAAGAAGTGACGATTATCAATAAAGAATACCAACAAACCATTAAGGAACTTGAAGAATTAAATGATGATTTTAATAATTATTTTAAAAGCACCATACAAACCCAGGTGTATGTAGACAAAGATTTAAGGATTAAAATGTTTACACCTGCTACAGCAAAACAAATTAATGTTAAAGATAATGACATAGGTAGGCCGCTTACCGATTTGTCCAATAATTTAAAAGAGATTGACTTGATTGAAGAAGTACAATCGGTTATAAATAATAGGGAAATAAATAACAGACAGGTAGAAACAAAAGAAGGTCAATGGTATGTCATGAAGATTATGCCTTATATAAGGTCAAACGATAACTCTTCTGATGGTGCTATTATCACCTTTTATGATATAACTGATTTAAAGAAATCTCAGGAAATTATCGAAAAAGCAAATAAAAAATTAATGAAGATAAATGAAGACCATGATACTTTCATTTATTCGGTTTCCCATGACCTGAAATCTCCACTTAATAGTATGGAAGGGCTTATTTCCATACTTAATAGTTCCGATGATATTGAACAGATAAAAGCCATCACGGTTCCTTTGCTTAAATCGATCATTAATTTACGAGAAACTATTGATGAGTTATCCAATATCACCAACATAGAAAAAGAAATAGAAGAAGCCGGATATTTAGACGTAAGCGAACTTATAGAAGAAGTGAAATGGAGCATAAGGGATTTGCTTAAAAAATCCCATGCCCTGCTGGTAATTAAATTGGAAGTAAAAGAGATAAAATTTTCTAAGAAGAATTTAAGAAGTATTATTTACAACCTTTTATGCAACTCTATTAAATACAGATCCAATAACCGACAACTAAAAATTGAAATTAAAACTGAGCAAAAAGAGGATTTTAATGTGCTCACTGTAAAGGATAATGGGATAGGCATATCCGAAGATAAAATAGGTGAGGTGTTTTCTAAATTTAAACGGATTCATGAGAATAATGCAGGAGTGGAAGGCTCCGGAATTGGGTTGTATTTAGTCAATAAGCTGGTTTCCAATGCAGGGGGCGAAATAAAAGTGGAAAGCCATTATGGTATAGGTACTACCTTCAAGGTTTATTTTCCTTTATAATTTAAGAGGTGTTTTTTCTATTTTAATTTTTGAACAATAATAGTTCTTTATCATCTTCAGGATAAATAATGGGCTTAATATAGGTCATAACGATCTTCTTCAATAAAGCAATTGAATGAGTATTTTCTGGATCAGTAATAGCCAGAATTGTTTTAAGCTTTAATCTTTCTTTGGCATAAACCATTGTGGCAGCAGCTATTTCATACGCATATCCTT
>JBEPWY010000346.1:0-4051 GCA_041642185.1 Marivirga sp. | reverse complement strand
TATAGTCCACATTTCAGCTGTTAATGGAAAGCCTTCCCACCCGATGGATACTAAAAAAGCTGCTACATTAGTAACAGAGGCCACTATAATCCAGCCAAAATAAACAGCAATAGGCCACCACACAAAAAATATCACCCTTACAGGTTCATCCTTTTTTTCCAGGTCAAGCCTAAAAACCAATTTTAGCAGACAACCTAAAAGTATGAACATAACTATTACAGAAAAACCGATATATTCATTGAGCCATAATAATATCCAGCCGATATTTGCCAAATTGGCAATAATAAAATATAACCCAGTCCTGTCTATTATCCATTGGTTAGTTTTTCTGAAGTATGTTACCCATTGATAAATGAGAAATGAAATTAGCATGATATAGATCAGGCCCCAGATGGAAAAAGCATAACCAGCAGGAGTTATTAAGGTATCATATTTCTGACTTACTTCCCCAACGCTTTTCCCGTTTAAATATCCTGTTCCGGCCATACTGTTGATTGCCAGAACAGCTATAAAAGTAATTGAATTAAGAATAAGCAATAGTATTCTAGACATATAATTCGGTTTAAATAAGATTAATAATTTAACAAAATAAGTAATTAAGCTTTTGCAAAATCAATTCCCTATATATTTACGGAATATTGATCAAAAAAGATAATCCTGTTTATAATCAGTAATTTTACTGAGTCAGCTTCCTCTAAAAATAATTACTTTAAATAGCATTGAACTTTCTTTAACTAGTTTAGCTTATGGTACTTGTAAAGGAAATGGAATTACAATTTTCTGATCAACATTAATAATCAACTTCTTATAATTCAAAATTTTAGAAAGTTTTTTAGATATTATTTATAAATATTATTGTTTTTCTAAAATATATTATTACCTTTGCATGATTATTGAAATCCGGGGCTAGTCGAAAGGTTCGAATACATGGCTTTGGGTTTAAATTTTTTTAAACATACAAATGCTAACATTCGAAGAATTGGGCCTAAAGCCTGAAATTCTTAAAGCTATTTTAGAAATCGGCTTTGAGAATCCTACTCCTATCCAGGAAAAAACAATACCACATTTATTAAACACCACACAAGATTTAGTTGCATTAGCACAAACAGGTTCAGGTAAAACTGCAGCTTTTGGCTTACCTGTAATTAATCAAATTGATTCTGAGTCTAAAAAAACACAGGCTTTAATCTTGTGTCCTACTCGTGAATTGGCTATACAAATAGCTAAAGATTTTGATGCTTTTACTAAATATACTAAGAAATTAGATGTTTTACCAGTTTATGGTGGATCGAGTATCGAAGCGCAAATCAAATCACTTAACAAAGGTGCACAGATAGTGGTAGGTACTCCAGGTAGAGTAGTGGATTTAATCAATCGTAAGAAATTAAAATTAGAAGATATCCAGTGGGTTGTATTGGATGAGGCTGATGAGATGCTTAACATGGGCTTTAAAGATGATTTAGATTTCATCTTGTCTCACACTCCTGAAACCAGGCAAACATTGCTTTTCTCGGCTACCATGTCGAAAGAAGTTTTAAGGATTTCTAATAACTATATGGATTCTCCTGAGGAAATTTCTTCAGGTAAAAGGAATCAGGGTGCAGAAAAAGTACAACATTTCTATTATGTAGTAAACGGTAGAGATAAATATATGGCATTGAAGCGTATTGCTGATATGAACCCAAATATTTATGCGATCATTTTCTGTAGAACAAGAAGAGAAACCCAGGAGATATCAGATGCTTTAGCTTCTGATGGCTACAACGCAGATTGTTTGCACGGTGATTTATCACAAGCGCAAAGAGATGCGGTAATGGGAA
Organism: Marivirga sp.; assembly: GCA_041642185.1. Lineage (GTDB taxonomy): Bacteria > Bacteroidota > Bacteroidia > Cytophagales > Cyclobacteriaceae > Marivirga. The sequence continues at coordinate 2,231 of JBEPWY010000346.1, read as the reverse complement.
GGTATAGAAAAAGACACTTGCAAATGCTAGTAGCTACAGATGTGGCCGCCAGAGGTTTGGATGTAACTGATATTACACACGTTATTAATTACAACATTCCAGACGAATTGGAAACTTACGTTCATAGAAGCGGAAGAACTGGTAGAGCAGGGAAAGAAGGTATTTCAGTTGCTATCATCGGACCGAAAGATTCAGGAAAGATCAGACAATTGGAAAAAATCATTGGTAAGCCTTTCACTAAAAGTGAAGTACCTGCTGGTGAAGCTGTTGTAGAGAAGCAATTATTTTCTTTCATAGAGAATGTAAAAGCTACTGAAGTGGATGAAAAACAAATTCAGCCATTAATGGAGAACATCCTTACTCAATTTGAAGATTTAGACAGAGATGAATTAATTAAGAAATTCGTTTCTATGGAATTCAACAAATTTTTAGCTTACTATAAAAACTCAAACGACCTGAATACTCAGGAAAGAGGGGGAAGAGATAACGATAGAGGCGAGCGTGGCGGAAGAAAAAGTGGCAACTATGCTACTTTATTCCTAAACATTGGAGAAAAAGATAATTTAAATTCAGGTACTCTTTTAGGGTTTATGAACGGATTATCATCTATCCCTAACGGAATTGAATTCGGTAAAATAGATATCCAGAGAAACTTTAGCTTCTTAGAAGTTGAGTCCAAACATGAAAAAACTGTTATGGATGCCCTAAATGGTAGTGAATTTGACGGTCGTAAAGTATCAGCTGAACAAAAATCAGGTGGTGGAGAAAGAAAAAGCGACAGAAGCGACAGAAGAAGAAGCGATAGCCCAAGAGGAAAAAGTGGAGGCGGAAGTGGTTTCAAAGGAAGGTTTGGAGATAACAAAAAACCTTCAGGAAGTCGCCCTCGCGTAAAAGCTAGTTCAGGCGGAAGAAGAAAATAAGAATATATAAATCATTTGAAAGCCGGTCAGCAATGTCCGGCTTTTTTTATGTCTCAGGTTTTTAAATAGATTTTCGGCTAAATGGTACGGGAATAATAATCAATTAAAATAAATTATTTTCAATTGATCAGGTCAGACGACTCCTATAGTTGTATCATTCTCTTAGGAGATTTGTCCCAGACAATACAGTCTAGATGCTGATTTGAAATGCTGACTAAAACGTCAATATCAGACATTAAAAAACTAATAAACAATTAAGTGTTGTCATATTCATTTTTAAAATGAATATGAGTAATGTAACTAGTCTACAATTAATAAGGACCTTTTCATTCCTCAAAAACACGTCATTCCATATGAACACTTCATTCCTTAGAAAGCCGTCATCCCAACTTAGGTGGGGATCTATTCATTTTAACCGCAGGTTGAAATACTTGTTATTTTTCTAATCAAAGAAACAAAAAACACCTTTAGAGCATAATAAATGCATTTTCTGCAACAAGAGGTAAAATCGTCCCAGTTGAATTTTAATGAAATTCCATTTCACAAACAAACTCCCACCTGCGTGGGAATAGTCTGCCCCACCTCATAAGCGGGAACGAGAACACTATATTCTAGCTTTATTAACAGAGTCTTTAAAATATAAGAATCGTGGTTTTGGTCAAGGCGAATTCATGAGGAGAACCCTCAAATTTTTCATCTGAATTTATTCTTATTATGTTTACAATTAAAAAACACTTTACTGTTTGTCGATTTTTTTAGAGGGGTCTAAAGGCTGCCTACCAAAGATTATATCAAAAAACAGTTTAAAATCAGATGTTAGGCTCCATAAAGGGTATTTAAATGTAGCGGGTTTATTCTTTTCAAAAAAGAAATGACCAACCCAGGCAAATCCATAACCTACTATGGGTATTAAAATCAAAGCCCACCATGTTTGGGTAATTAACGCCCATGCTAAAATAACAAATAAAATTCCGGTTCCTGTAAAATGTAACTTCCTGGAGACAGGATGCTGATGCTCTGTTAAATAGTAAGGATAAAATTCTTTAAAACTTTTATATTCTCTGGCCATATCGATTTGCTTATAGATTGAAGATATTCAATTTACATTAAAATATAATCTCTCCTAATAAAATAAAGCTAAATCAACACCAGATTTTCATTAAAATTCTATAAATTATTCCTAAATTACTGTACCCAATCCTATTAATCTTTCTTTGTTTTTCCAGAGTTTCCGGAGTTTGAATTCTCTTTCAACAAGTCCCTTATTTCGGCCAATAATTCAATATTTTTAGGAGTAGGTACAGTTGAGTT
>JBEPWY010000345.1:0-4058 GCA_041642185.1 Marivirga sp. | reverse complement strand
TTTTATCCTTTAATACCTTTTGTTGGTCTTTTTTAGTCTTATCCAAATCATCAGGGTGGACGTTTTTCATCCAAAACTGATAATCCTGGGCAGCTTCCTCAATAGAGTAGCCAAATTGATTTTCAAGCCCATTTCCTGAGTGGGTAATCTTTCCCGAGATTAAATCCCAGTCCCAAATAGCATCATTTGTTGCTAAAGCTACTTTTTCGAAACGTTCATTAGATGCTTTGATTTTTTCTTCAGAAGTCTTTCTTAATGTAATATCCTTAAAATAAACTGATAAGCCTTCTTCAGATGGATAAGCACTTACTTCAAACCATTTCTCACTTGGTGGGGCATATTCTTCAAAATGTACTGTCTGTTGTGTATTTACTGCTCTATGGTATTCTTCATAGAATTTTAGGTTGATAGCAAATTCATATTCATCCCAAAGATTTTTTGATACAATATCTTCTCTACTTTTACCTAATACTTTTTCTGCTTCTTTATTCCAGTAAGTAACTGTCCAATTTTTATCTACCGCGAAAAATGCATCTCCTATACTCTCCAGTATTTCTTCTTTTTGGATTAGTGTTTCCTGAACAGCAATTTCTGTTCTTTTTTGCTTATCGATGTCCTGATAACTACCATAAATTCGATAGGATTTTCCATTAATTCTGTCAGCTTGACCTATACACCTAATCCATTTTTCGTTTCCCTTTTTTGTTTTAATAAGGAGTTCCAAATCAAACTCTTCTCCTGTACTGATTAGCGCATCGATTGCTTCTATAATTAATTCTCTACTTTCATTTACATAAAAATCAAAGCCTTCCGATAAGGTAGGGTTATAATCATTATCTACCTCCAGGATTTGGCGAGTCATGCGTGACCAAAAAATGCCGTTTCCTTGTCTTTTTTCAGATAAATTCATTTCCCAACTACCGACTTTTGCTAGATTAGAAATGTTTTCAGTTAACTTTTCCAGATCTGAGATATCGGTAATATCAGTTACGATAGAATCCCAAACTACAGTGCCATCGGTCAGTAATTCAGGATTTCCATAGCCTTCCTGAATTTTCACTGTACCATCGGGATGTATGTACCTCCATTTGGCCCTCCAACGACTAAGATTTTCAGCAGATTCTAAAATCGAATTTCTTACGTTTTCAATTTCTCCCCCTGCTTTTATTCCTTTCCAAACTAAATTAATATCAAAATTTATTTCTTCTGGTTCATAGCCCCAAATATCTTTAGCACCTTTGCTAATAAATTTCATTTGATCGGTTCCATCAGGGTTTAACTTATATTGAAAGATGGCTCCAGGTATATTATTAGATATATTTCGCAGCCTGATTTCTGCTATCTTTCGGTCATTTATATCTTGAGTACTACCAAATACTTTTACACATTTTCCTTCTCTTATTTCAGCAGTTCCAATTACTCGAACCCATTTTTCATTTCCTTTATAAGTAATGATAATGGCCTCAAAATCGAATGGTTCTTCATTTTTAACTGCATTTTCTACAGCTTTAGCTATTTTTTCTTGATAAACAGGATGATAAAAATTAATTGCTTCTTCTATATTAGGAATATAATCTGCAGATGTTTCATGGATCTCTTTTATCATAGGTGACCAATAAAGTTCAGCTGTTACTGGATTTATTTCCCACCCTCCAACTTGGGATAATTTTGTTGCATTTTCAACCGTTTCCTGAAGCTCCACCATTTCTGTCACATCTCTTCCATAAGAAAACACTAAACCGTCTTGTCCAAAAACATCCGAAGAGTTCCAGGATATCCATTTATACCTCCCATCTTTAGTTAAATAGCGGTTAATGAAGTTATTGGAGTGTCTTTTTCCGTCAATGGTTTCACCAAACTCTTTAGTGGTATCCATTAAATCATCCGGATGAACGAAGTCAGAAAATGGTGTGCTGGTAAGCGCCTCCTCTGTATAGCCAAGCAATTCGCAAAAGGCAGGGTTTACTTTAACAAAGTTGCCATCAGGAGATGCAATTGCCAGAATTTCCGGGGCGCCATCAAAGAAGAGTTTAAGCTCTTCTTCTTGTTGTTTACGGATTATTTCAGCACCCATATAATGTTTTAAAGAATTGTAAAACATCAGGTTTTGGTCAAATGGTTTCAGTTCCTCCTCTGAGAAAAGCACCATGACTCCTATTATTTTTTCCTGATAAAATAGCGGATAGGCAGTAGCTGATTTAAAATTTGCTTTTTCTGCTAGTGCTTGTCTGTAAAATTCTGAATTCTTGTCAATCCCGTTCCAGACTTCATTGGTAAGATTTTTCCATACCAACCCTGGCAAGCCTTCTCCATATTGCAATTTCTTTTTGGAGTTATCTTCATAAAAGATCTCTTTTTCTACACTTTTAGCATACCAGGCTGACAAATGAAGGTCTTTCTGATTGTGGCTCATCAGCCAGATTTCTCCTGCTGAATAACCCCCAAACTGACTTAAGTATTTGATGCTATTGTTAAGAATCTTATTTAAACCGTCTTCTTTTTTGAATAGTTGGGAGAGCTCATACTGCAATTCTTGTTTAATTTGCTCCTGTTTAATCTGCGTTTGATCCCTTAAGGCACCTATCATCCTTACAGGCTGACCGTTTTCATCGTGTATTAGGTAACCCACTTCCTCTACATAAGCATACTGACCATTCACATCTTTAAAACGGTACTCATATAACCATTTTGATTCTTCAGGGTTTGCCAGGAACATATCCAGACTCTGTAAAACTTCATCAAGGTCATCAGGATGAACCCATTGCATCCAATCACTTAACCCAAATTTGTCTTCACTGATAATATGTCCAAAAACACGGGTTAAACTATTTCCCCAATAGAAATGATCAGTGGTTATTTCCCAATCATAAATAGCATTATTAGTGGCTTTATTGATATAGGTAAACCTTTCATTTATTTCCTGTATACTTTTGATATAGGTAAATTTTTGAAGCATCATGGAAATTAGCCTTGCTGCCCAATCAAAAATATTAACCTCCAAATCTTTTGGCTCTTTGATTACATCATAGTAGATAGCAAAAGTGGCTATTACCTCTCCCTTATTATTAAAAATAGGTTCCGACCAGCAAGACTTAAAACCATATTTTTCACCTAAATCCTTATAATTAGCCCATCTTTCATCATTAAATACATCTTTTACAATTACTTGTTGCTTTAAATAAGCGGCTGTACCACAAGACCCTTGATTGGGGCCGATTGACTGATTTTCAATTTCTTCCAAAAATTCCGCTGGTAGTCCTGGGGAGCATAAATTTTTAAGTTCGTTTTTTTCAATTGAAATTGTAGAACATTTCATCCCTTGAAATAAGGAATCAATACCTGATAAATATTCATGCAATAATTGATGAATAGATTTATCGGCTTTAATGCTATCTTCCATCAAGTCCTTTTCCAGCTCATTCAATTTATCGTTTAAATACTGATGACTTACATCTTTTAGTGCGCCTACTGCCCTAAGTGCTTTATTATTTTTATCTCTTAAAATGACAGCACGGTCTTCTACATGTGCATAATCTCCATTTTTTTTCTTAATGCGATAACTTCCTCTCCAATCCGTAATTTTGGGGTCTGAAAGTGCCTTTAGAATTCCTGATTTAAATTTTTCAAAATCATCAGGATGAATTAATGAATCATGAAGTTCCAGGTTGCTCAGCTTTTTTGAGGTAGTAAAGCCATATTTTTTGAGATAGCCTTGACCTAAAAACAGCTCATCTTTAACAATATCATAATCCCAAATGCTTTCAGAGCCTGCCTTCATGACAAGTTCTAATCTTTCTTTGCCCTCTTTTAATTCTCTCTCAATTTTGATTCTTTCCGTTACGTCCCTTGAATTAGCTACAATTCCTTGTACGGAGGGCTCTTGCAACAAATTGGAAATACTTGATTCCAGCCACCTCCAGCCTCCATCTTTATGCTTAAAGCGAAAGGGTGGTAATTGAATATGCTTTTCGTTTTCCAGTTTCCCGAATTCTTTAGTTGCCCATTCTTTATCCTCCGGATGAAAAAAGTCAAATGCATTTTCACCTAAAATTACGGAT
>JBEPWY010000344.1:0-4082 GCA_041642185.1 Marivirga sp. | reverse complement strand
GTGCTGCTATGAACGGCATAAGACCAATCATCGAATTTATGACTTTCAATTTTTCATTGGTAGCCATAGATCAGGTAATTAACTCTGCTGCAAAGATGCTTAATATGTCCGGTGGACAATTTAATATACCTATGGTTTTCAGAGGCCCTACAGGAAATGCAGGTCAGTTAGCATCACAACACTCTCAAAACTTTGAGAATTGGTATGCAAATACGCCAGGCTTAAAAGTAGTGGTACCCTCTAACCCATATGACGCAAAAGGATTATTAAAATCAGCCATCAGAGATAATGACCCCGTAATATTTATGGAGTCGGAATTGATGTACGGTGATAAAGGCGAAGTTCCGGAATCAGAATACCTGGAGCCAATTGGTAAAGCTAAAGTTGTTAGAGAAGGAACAGACGCTACTTTAATTTCATTTGGAAAAATGATGAAGGTAGCTTTAGCAGCCGCAGAAGAAATGCAAAAAGAAGGTCATTCTGTTGAAGTAATTGATTTACGTACCGTGAGGCCTATTGATTACCCCGCTTTATACAAATCTGTAAAGAAAACAAATCGTTGTGTGATAGTGGAAGAAGCATGGCCTTTATCTTCTATCGCCACTGATTTAGCTTTTAACATTCAGAAAAACATATTTGATTTTCTTGATGCACCAGTATTGAGAGTGAATAGTTTTGATGTGCCTGTATCTTACGCGCCTACCCTTTTGGAAGCAGTATTACCCAATACAGAGCGTACCATTAAAGCATTAAGAAGTGTGATGTACCTGGATTGATATTCGGTGTTCTCATTCAATTAAAAAAGTCCCGTTTCCATATGGAAACGGGACTTTTTTGTTTAAAATAAATATTAGAGCTTCATCTAATTAATCTCCCCATCCTTTTAGAGAAGACCATAAAACATTTATATCGCACCTACGGAGCTTGACCTATTTTATGAATATGTTCTATTACGATACAGCACCTACGGAGCTGAGATTATTTTCAGAGATGTAAAGAAATATTCTTATTTGATAAAATAGCTAATAAATGATTAAATAAGTAGCGATTAAATTAAAAAAGGACAACTAGTAGAGAAAATTAAGACATTCCCTCTTTTAAAAATGATGTTTTCACAATGTAGATTTGCCCCAGGGGGGTAATATCTTAATAGAAAATTTATTAGAAGTTTCATAAGCTCCGCTAGGAGTGACATAGATTTTAACCCCGCAATTTTAATTATTGATTGATGTTCACCACCAACCAAAAACCCATAAAAAAACCGCCCTGGTTAAGGGTGGCTAAAATTTTAATTCATCGAGATCACTATTTTACCCCGGGTATGTCCTGTATCAATTTGTTCGAAAGCCTCATTGATCTGCTCCAAAGAATACTTTTGCTGGATAGGCACTTTCAACGAACCTGCCTCTACCATTTCACGAATATGGTCTAACTGACGCGCATTAGGCTCTACAAATACAAAGCGGAAATCTGTACCTTCAGGCAAGCCTTCACCCATGCTTGTGATGGACACTAATCTACCATCTTTACGCAGGCATTCAGCACCTATTTTGGTGGTTTCCCCTCCTACTGCATCGTAAACCAAAGGCACTCCTTCTTTCTCAATTTTCCTGACTTCTTCCACTACATTTCCTTTAGAGTAGTCAATGCAATGGTCTGCCCCCAACTCTTTTAAATAAGCATGGTTCTTCTCACTGGCTACAGCTATCACTTTACTGCCGTGGTATTTGGCCAACTGTACTGCAAATGTCCCTACCCCACCGGATGCACCTAATATCAATACCGTTTCATCGGCCTTTAATTTTCCTGCATCAAATAACGATTGGTAAGCAGTAAGTCCTGCCAATGGTATGGCACTTGCCTCTTCGAAGCTGATGTTAATCGGTTTTTTGGAAAGATAACTTTCCGGTATGGCGATGTATTCTGCAAAAGTACCTTCCTGTAATTTAGGCCTTCTGGCGTAAGCGTACACCTCTTCTCCTTTTCTAAAGCGTGAAGCGCCATGCCCGCACTCTTCCACTTCACCTGCCATATCCCAACCCAAAACAATAGGAAATTCATGAGGAAGCTTATCTTTCATATAGCCCTGAGACAATTTCTGATCTACAGGATTAATACCACTGGCTTTAATTTTAACCAGTACCATTCCTTCGCCCACTTCAGGCATTTCTATATCTTTTATTTTTAGTTTCTGATCGAATTCTTCTAAAATTGCTGCCCTCATATTCTTCGTTTTATTAATTAGTAACTATACAATTCAACGAACTGTAGGTGTAACTGTTTAGGTAAAAGTAAATTCGCTCTTTCACATATCGTTATGTTTGTTTTATCCACTTCACCGAATTAAAGACATTGTTGTGCATGTTTATAATTCACTTATATGATTCTAAAATAGAAGTTACTAAGCTATTTGATAAAAAAATTTTATTATCAGATTGAAATACTGAAATTTGCCCCATGATCATACCGAATCAAGATACCATTATTGCTTTGTCCACCGCTCCGGGCGTGGGTGCCATTGCCGTTATCCGACTTTCAGGCCCTGATGCCATTGAAATTGTCAACAATGTTTTCCATGGCAAAAACCTATTAGAGCAGGAAAGTCATACGGCCCATTTCGGAACTATCCGTGACGATGAACGCGCTGATGGCATCGCGAAAATTCTTGATGAAGTATTGGTCACCCTATTTATTGCTCCTAAATCATTCACTAAAGAAAACGTAGTGGAGATTTCCTGTCACGGCTCACCCTTTATAGTTCAGCAAATTATCAAGCTCTTTTTGCGCAAGGGAGTGCGACTGGCAAAGGCCGGGGAGTTTACACAGCGCGCCTTTCTCAACGGTAAGTTTGATTTGGCACAAGCAGAGGCTGTAGCCGATTTAATCAATGCAGATACAGAAGCAGCTCATACAGCCGCACTTACGCAAATGCGAGGTGGGTTCTCGGAGCAGATAAAGCAATTACGGCAGGAACTGATCCATTTTGCCTCTATGATTGAGTTAGAGCTTGATTTTGGTGAAGAGGATGTAGAGTTTGCCGACAGGCAGGATTTGAAAAACCTGGTAGAAAAGCTATTGTCTGTGATCAAAATACTGGCCAATAGCTTTGATTTGGGCAATGTCATTAAAAATGGCGTGCCGACTGTAATAGCCGGAAAGCCCAATGCGGGCAAATCTACTCTATTGAATGCTTTATTAAATGAGGAAAAAGCCATAGTCTCAGAAATAGCAGGTACAACAAGGGATTTTATAGAAGATGAGATCAACCTGGAAGGTGTGGTGTTCAGGTTTATCGATACAGCCGGTTTAAGAGAGACTAAGGACGTGGTAGAAGCTATTGGCGTTTCACGTACCCGGGAGAAAATGAAGCAGGCATCGCTCATAATTTACCTGTTTGACATGAAGGAGGATAGCATAGTGGAAATCAACCGCGACATCAATATGCTGGAGAACCTTGGCGTGCCTTTTATTAAGGTAGGTAACAAACTAGATGAAGCTCAGCCGGAATTGTATGAGCAGCTGAAGGAAGGCAATGATGTATTGTTTATTTCTGCCATTAATAAGGAAAACCTGGAGGCTTTAAAAAGCAAATTGGTAGAGACAGTCAATTTGGATAAATTCAAAACCGGTGATACGGTGGTTACCAACATTCGCCATTACGATAACCTCATCCAAACGCAAAATGCGCTTTCAGCGGTGATGACCGGACTGGAAGGAGATATCACCGGCGATTTTCTGGCATTGGACATACGGCAGGCTTTGCACTATTTGGGTGAAATTACAGGAGAAATCACCACTGACGATTTACTGGCCAATATTTTCAGTAAGTTCTGTATCGGCAAATAGATATCTTTCCTTTCTTTGCTAACTACTTGTAAATCATTACCTTAAAGGCAATTTATTTGCCTTTTTTTGTTGGCAAACTACCCTTTTTTTGATATATTTGTTGCCATGATGTTGCCCAAATCCGATAATAACAACGGGCAACAAAAAAGATTAGTTAAAGGAGAAATTATGCTACATACAGCTACATTGAGCTACAAGTAGCTACCTCTCGCTACCAATGCCTAATTTTCCATAAC
>JBEPWY010000343.1:0-4095 GCA_041642185.1 Marivirga sp. | reverse complement strand
CTCTTATACCATATTCACACGCTTTTGAAAACATTGACCTTTGATTATTTTAACAAGTATACAAAAATATAGTATTTAGGATAATATTATCCGATTAATATTATGCAATTGTTTTTTTTAGAGACAAGGATTATTTCATTTTAGAATCTTTAATTATAATAAAAAAATCTTTCTTTACATAGCTATCTGGCTGCAAGAAAGATTTTAACTTCATTTAGTAAATACTGTTATAGCCTATCTATAATACTTTACTATTTTCTTTTTTTTCTGGATTTACTTTTGGAATTTTTACGTGCGTTAAATCCATTTTTTTCATTTTTTGGAATTGCGGAAGGAACATTCCAGTTTCCGCCAAAATCAGTATCTTCTTCTCCGTAAGGAACATTCTTCTTTACATTAAGCATAAGGTTAATATTTTTAGTTCTCTACAAAGTTTGAGAAAACATAAGAATAATACTTTACATTATATGCTTAAAAGATTACAGATTTTAACGGTTTTGTTTAGGATTGAAATATCAATTTGAAATAAAAAATATGTTAAATGGTAGTAGGGAAGTAACAATGTAGTTTTGGATTAAAAAAAAGTTTGGAGAATTTCTTTCCAAACTTCATTTCCCAAAATATATATTCTTTAAACCAGTGAATATTCAACAGTTCAGGAGCATACATTATTATATTAGCTTATCAATTTAACTTTGATAGCATTTAATCCTTTTTGACCCATTTCCGTTTCAAACGTAACTTTGTCATTTTCATGTACATTGTCTATCAAACCATTTACATGCACAAATACACTATCCTGAGTTTCATGGTCTTTTATAAAGCCATAACCCTTTGATTCATTAAAGAATGTAATTGTACCTTTTCTGATAGCATCAGCGGGATCAGGAGCTTCTTGTTTAGCTACACCAATTTGTATGTCTTCCGCCTTAATGTTTTTCTTCTTTTTGGTAGGATCTGGTGGAGTGTCTGAAATATTTCCAAATTCATCTACATAGGCCATCATCTCTTCAACGCCTTTACCTTTGTCAGAATTTGCTTTGCGCTCTTCTTTCTTATGTTCCTTATCCTGCTTCTTTCTTTGCTTTTTCTTCTCTTTTTCTTTTTTGTTAAATGTTTCTTGCGATCTACCCATAGTTTGACTTGAATGAATTAAAATTTAAAAGTAACTGAAATTATTTCAGCTGATGTTTGTTCAACAGAGAAAAAAGATTTTCAGTTCTCTTACTTTGCAAAGGTAAGTAAAAAGTGCAAACATTCAATCATACTAAATTCATGAATCGATAAATAAACCTCGTTAATTTAATTATCACTCCTTTTTATTAAATGTTTATAACTAAAAACAATCAAGGTAAGCTCTAAGTCGCGTAATTCTGCTTTAGTCGCCATTGAAGAGTCTTAGAATATAGAATATTTTGTTTCTGTGGTAAACATTTCCAAAAATTCCATTCCTTTGCTGGAGTTACCTTGTTTATTTAGCCTTGGACTCCACACTACTATAGAATATTTTCCTGGATGCACAGCTACTATACCTCCTCCCACGCCACTTTTACCTGGTAAACCAATTTTAAATGAGAAGTCTCCGGCCTGATCGTAAAAACCACATAATTGCATTATGGCATTAATACGCTTGGTTTTGCTGGCGGTAATAATCCTTTCATTTGTATAAGGATTAACTCCATCATTGGCTAAAAATAAAAATGTATGGGCTAATTCCTTACAAGTCATTTCAATTGAGCATAAATTCACATAAAAGTCCATAACCTCTTCAATATCATTATGGATATTATGGTAGTATTTCATCAGATTAATTAGCGCTGTATTTTTATAACTCATTGTCCTTTCTGAACTTGCTATTTTCTCGGAATATTCTAAATGTGGTAATCCTGATACTTGTCTTACAAATTGCAGGAAATCTTCCTTCGGATTTTCTAAATAACTCACTAAAACATCACAAACAACCAATGCGCCAGAATTAATCATTGGGTTTCTAGGGATACCATTATCACTCTCGAGCTGTAATAAGGAATTAAAAGGCGTTCCTGAAGGTTCTACACCAACCCGTTTCCACAGTTTTTCACTTTCTTGCTTATATGCTATAGTTAAAGACAGTACTTTGGCTATACTTTGTATAGAAAACTTTTCGTCAGAATCCCCGAAGAAAAAATGTTGATCATCAATGGTAGTAAGATGCACTCCTAACTTGTCAGGGTCTACTTTACTAAGTTCAGGTATATAATCTGCAACTTTTCCCTTAGCAGGCATCTTTTCTAATTCTTTTCTTATTTTATCAAATATCTGATTGTAATCCATATACTGCTTGTACGTTTTTTATAGTTTCTGTTGCTTAGTATTTAAAATTTAATAACCATCCACTACAATAGGATTCTATAATATATCTTTTGTGCTGTAACTCATTTTATTGCAACATTAAAACTGGGTAAATAAAAAAAGACAAAAAAAATCCTGCACTTTTAAAGTACAGGATTTTGTTAATTAGAATATTTTGATCTGTTTATTCAACTGGTTCTGATTCAGTACCTTCGCCTTCACCTTCTGCTTCAGCTAAAGCTGCTTCATCATCCTCTGCTGTTTTACCTCTTAAAGCTCTTGGTATTTCAACTACTGCAATTGAAGCTGCGGCAGTATCTAATATTTCAATATCCTTTAAGCTTACAGATTCTACTTTTACAGCTTTACCAAAATCTAAGTGTGAAATATCTACCTCAATAAATTCAGGCATATCCTTTGGTAATGCTTTCAATGTTAATGCTCTTCTTTTGTGGATTAATGTACCACCTTTTGTTACACCAGGAGCTGTTCCAGTTAAATGAACAGGAATGTTCATTTTAATAGGCTTACCTTTATGTAATTCTAAGAAATCTGCATGAAGTATCAATTCATTCACTGGATGAAAAGAAACATCCTGCAAAATTGCTTTGTATTCCTGACCTTCAATGTTTATATTAACAAAGTGTGCTTCTCCTGTGTAAACTAATGGACGAAAAAGAATCATTGGCGCATAGAAGTGAACTTGTTTTTCACCACCATAAATTACTGCAGGAACCATCGCTTCTGCTCTTAATCTTTTCGCCTCTTTTTTGCCAAGATTTGCTCTGTTATACCCTATAATCTCAACTGTTTTCATAATTATATATTAATTGTTAAATGTTTATTTTTAAATAAATAATGAGCTGATTGATTCATGATCATGAATCTTTCTAATGGCTTTCGCAAACATATCAGCTACTGTTAAAACCTTAATTTTATCTGATTTTTCCTTTAAAGGTAATGTATCTGTTGTTATTAGCTCGTCTAATGTAGAATTGGCAATATTTTCATAAGCATTGCCTGATAAAACCGGATGAGTTATTACTGCCCTTACTGTTTTAGCACCTTTATCTTTTAAAACATCTGCCGCTTTACATAAAGTACCACCGGTATCAATTAAATCATCAAAAAGTATAACGTCCCTACCATTAACATCGCCAATAACCTGCATAGATGCAATTTCATTGGCTTTTTTTCTATGCTTATCACATACAACCATGTCAACTTGAAAATGCTTGGCATATCTTCTTGCTCTAGCCGTTCCTCCTACATCAGGTGATGCAAATATGGTGCTCTCATTAATACTTTCTTTCAAATAAGGAACAAATATAGCTGAAGCATCCATATGATCTACGGGGATATTAAAAAATCCCTGAATTTGACCAGCATGTAAATCACAAGTAACTATTCTGTCTGCGCCCGCAGCTTCTAATATGTTGGCAATCATTTTAGCACCAATGGCTACTCTAGGCTTATCTTTTCTGTCCTGACGAGCGTAGCCAAAATATGGAACAACAACTGTTACATTTTCCGCACTTGCTCTTTTTGCCCCATCTATCATCAACAAAAGTTCCATGATATTATCAGCAGGAGGGAAGGTAGACTGAATTAAGAATACATTACTGCCTCTGATAGACTCCGTAAAGTAAGGAGATAATTCCCCGTCACTAAATTTATCAAGAGTAATATTTCCGAGTGGTTTTCCGTAGCTTATAGCTATTTTTTCAGAGAGGTATTGAGATGCTGATCCGGAAAATATTTTTA
>JBEPWY010000342.1:0-4106 GCA_041642185.1 Marivirga sp. | reverse complement strand
ATCAAAATTATTTTATTTTTATGACCCTCTTTGCGGATGGTGTTTTGGATTTAGTCCTGTTATTAAGGCCTTAGAAGAAAAATTCGGTACAGAAATATCATTTGAAGCTATTAGCGGTGGAATGATACTAGGAGAGAGAGTAAAGCCCTTGCGTGAAATGCACTCCTATTTAAGAGACGCGATGCCAAGATTGGAAGAAATGACAGGTGTGAAATTTGGCAAAGAATATATGAAAGTTTTTGAAGAAGGAAGTATCGAACTGAATTCGGAAACACCTTGCATTGCCATGACAGTTTATAAATCAATGTCATCAGGATCATCAATAGATTTTGCTTCAGCTCTACAAAATGAATTATATATTCATGGAAAAGATATAAATAATTTGGAAAACTATAAAGGCTTAGCAGAGAAATTTAAACTGGACTGGGATGTTTTCCGTGAAAAAATGAAGAGTGATACATATAAGAAAAAAACCTATGAGGAATTTGAATCTGCACGAAAAATGGGGATAAACGGATTTCCAGCAGTAGTATTACAATTTGAAAGTCAGGGATATCTTATTGCCAAAGGTTATCGGTCTGAGCAGGAAATGACCAAAGTCATTGATGAAATCATAAAAAAAGAGAAAGTGGACTAATACTTTCTCTTTTTAATAAAAAGAATATCATTATTTTTTACTTACCAAGAAATGAACTAAACATCCAGTGATGTTTCTCCATATCCTGAATAAAAGTATTTAACATATCTTCTGTTCCTACATCGCCTATATCGATAGCCGCATTCATAGCATCCGTAAGGAAAGAAAGAAGGATTTCGTAATCTTTCAAAATCTCCTTTACCATATCTTCCGCTTCAACATCTGTTTTAGCTTCTTTAATATTTGAATGTTCTAAATAATCAGTTAGATTACTTAGAGGAGTTTGACCGAAAACTCTAATTCTTTCAGCTATTTCATCTATGCTTTCTTTAGCAATGTCGTATCTCTGCTCGAATTGCTCATGCAGATCAAAGAAATCAGCTCCTTTAACGTTCCAGTGAAAATTTCTTAACTTTTGGTAATGTAAGTGGTAGTTAGCTAATAATGTATTCATTACCTCTACCAATCGCTCAGTTTCTTTTTGGTCGAAACCTAACTTTCTATATCTTTTAGTAGTCGTCATAATTTAATTTACTCTTTGATAAAATGTATTAATAGTTAATTACTTAAGAAAAGCAGCGTAGAAATTACAAAATTTTAGTTCTTAAAATTGACAGAACTCTTAAGATGATCCACTGTTTCTTTTCCTTTGGACGTAGCATTTTCCATTTCTTTATTAACTGTTTTTTTCAGTTCGTCAATTTTCTTCATGGACTCTTTATACGATTTATCCATATTCTTCTTTAACTGCTTTCTGGTTTTATCACCTTTTTCTGGCGCATAAAGTAATCCTGCTGCTATACCTGACAATGCACCTAAAGCAAATCCTGTTAATATTTTTATTCCGCTATTCATAATTTTATAATTTAGTTTTTGATAAATTTCTTTACATTATTAAACTGCAAAAAAAATATTTTGTTACGAAATACAACAAATAAATCTTATAATTGTTAATATATTTATCATTATGTCAGTAATTTCATCAAATATCAGGTTTTTAAGAAACAAAAAGGGAATCAGTCAAACCGCACTTGCGGATGCTGTTAACCTAAAAAGGGGGAATATTGCCTCTTATGAAAAAGAACTGGCGCAACCAAGTATAGAAAACCTGATGAAGCTGGCTGATTATTTCAAAATAGGAATTAATGCATTTATTAAAGAGGATTTAAGTGAAGAGAGGCCACTGGGAGAGAAATCAGCAATTACAACCAGTCCTGAAAGGGCAATATTTCAGGGATTAATAAACAGAGTGAGTGCATTAAAGCATTCCACTGATCATAATCAGCAAGTTCAAACCTTAAAGCAACAGAATGAAGAGATTTTTAAGATGGTAGACGGCTTTAAAGCTTATCATAAGCACCGTATGCAAACTATTAATCCACACAATGAAGATGTGAAAAAAATCGCCTCTGACTATGACAATATTCTTGACTTATTGGAAACAGTATTGAACAGTAATAAAGAATTGATAAAATTATTTGATAAGTAAAAGGTGATTTACTCCTCTACCCCAAAAATATCATGATACACAAAAGGCAAAATAGCCCTGCTTAATTCCATTAAAGATTTAGGTTCCAGCCCATATTTATAAACAGCTATACCATTGCCTTCAAAATTATAATAGAATTCCTGAGATGGCAAATCACTCATATCAGATACATACCTCGGATTCAATTCATTCCAACTAACCATATTTACCAATCCTATAAACGCATCAAACTCACTGGCTGAAAGCTTTTTCTGGTTTACTCCCTCCAGCTCTGTATTTTGTTTACCCTCAAATACCAAAGTTGAATCAGCATAAAGTCTTATATCATAAACCGGACAAGTTCCCATACAAGGGGAAGAATTCATACTGAACAATAATTCACGGTCTTGTTCAATAGTGTTTGCCGAAAGCTTTTGTTGTTGTTTGCAGGAAACTAACAGTAAGATAATCAGTAATAAATGAAAATTTTTTATCATTATTTCGTAATATTGAGGTACAAAAGTAAGGCCAAAAACAAATCAATACCAACCTGATTGACTTGTTAATTAATATTATAAAAATATCCAAATATAAGTTATGAACAAAATATTTACTCTTATTACGCTTATATGCCTCCTGAGTTTTACGGCATCAGCGCAAATATTCAGAAAAGCTGATCCGGTTATATGTCCGGTCGATCACAATTCCTATGATACCTTCGTAGCTCCACCTGCAGCATTTAAAAATGCACAGGCAAGGAGTGCCAAAAGTACGTCAACCGCTGATATTGTGGTAACATATAATGGTTTTACAGAAGAAGCACGTATTGCTTATCAATATGCGGTTGACATTTGGGCATCCTTATTAAAATCACCAACAACTATTTATGTAAATGCTAATTTCGCCGATTTAGGACAAGGAGTTTTAGGTTCAGCTGGGCCATCTAGTTTTGTAAGGGATTTTCCCGGAGCTCCATTTGATACTACTTTTTACCCCCTCCCATTAGCAGAAAAGCTTGCAGGATTTAGCTTAAATGCACCCGGAGATGCCGATATAATTTCTAATTTTAGCAGTACTTTTGACTACTATTTCGGCTTGGATGGAAACCCTCCATCTGGTCAATATGATTTTGTCTCTATTGTTTTACATGAATTAGGACATGGTTTAGGTTTCACCGGAGCAGTATCGTACAATCCCACAACAGGTATAGGTTCGTGGGACATTGGCACTACCAATAAATCATCTATCTTCACAAAGTTTGTAGAAACGGGCGACGGGACTTTGATTACCTCCTTACCTCCTGAAGGGGCAGAAACAGCAGAGGCATTTACCAATAATGACCTATTTTTTAACGCCCCACTATCATTCATAGCACTTGGAGAAAGACCCCAATTATATGCGCCCTCTTCCTGGAATAGTGGTTCAAGTTATTCACATTTAGACGAAATCAAATATCCGGCTGGAAATGAAAATTCTTTAATGTCACCACAATTTGGAGCGGGTGAAGCCATTCATGATCCCGGTGTTTCATTAGACATTTTTGCAGATATGGGCTGGGTTCACACCTATCTTAATCACATTAATACCAATCAAATCACTAACAATATATCTGATGATTTTTCTGTTAATTTATCAGTTGCAAGTGATACAGGTTTTAATTTATTGGCTCCAGTGCTAATTTATACAACCAGTGATTTTTCAGTTGCTGACACTATATCAATGACTGATACAGGAAATGGAATTAATTTTGAGGCCACTATCCCTAACCCAGGCGGGAATGCCGTTATCAAATATTATTTCAGTGGCGTGAAGGATGGATTGGGGAGAGATTTCACCTCACCTTTCAATGCACCTGCAAATTTCTACGATATAAATATTTTAACTATTCCTTTCAAACCGGTTCCTTATACTTTAACAGATGGCGGTAATTTTGAAACAAATCCTAATGATTTTCAATCATTGGCACTTAAAGGTGAAAATAATTTGTGGAAATATGGAGAG
>JBEPWY010000341.1:0-4114 GCA_041642185.1 Marivirga sp. | reverse complement strand
GAACAATAATTGTATGATATTGATGATGATGAAATTGAATCCGATGTTGAAAGAGATTTAAGGGAAGCAAAACGCGAGCTTGAAGTTGACCTGGAAAAAGTTAAGAATTCCACAAGAGAAAATTGGAATGAAGTGAAATTAGAAGTGCAGGAAGGTTATAATGATGTGAAAAGAAGATTAAATGAATTAGAAAGAGATATTGAACAATCTGTAGAAAACAATTGATCCTCATTTCTTTAATATAAAAATGAACCAAAAGTATAATTGCTTTTGGTTTTTTTATTTTAAATTATACTCAGAAATAAAAAGTTATAAATGAAAGTAGCCGGAGTATTAAAATTAGTACCTAAAACCCTAAAAGATCTTAAAGAAAAAAATCCGCTACAACTAGCAGCCTCCACAGCTTTTGTTAGCTTATTTGCTCTGCCACCTATCTTAGTAGTTTTAACCACAATATTAGGGATTTTTATAAAACCTGAATTTGTAAGTGAGGAACTATTTCAACGCATAAGTAATATATTAGGAACTACAGGGACAGAAGGAATTAAAAACATCTTCAATAATTTCCAGGATTTAGCAGAAAGCACCTGGACATCAATTGCCGTATTTATCTTCTTGATTTTTATTGCCACTAATCTTTTTTTTCTTGTACAGCTTAATATAAATCTACTATGGAAAGTACCCCCCAAAAGCAAACATAGATTTCGACATCATTTAAAAGGGAGATTGATTGCATTAGGATTGGTGCTTATAGGGGGAGTCATTGTTTTAATTGCTATTCTTTCGGATTTTTTAGTCGCCTTTATTGGTAATCAAATAGAACAATTTATTCCTAATGTAGAATCAGCTTTAATTAGAGTGATCAGCATTGCTTTTTCCTTACTTACCTTCACGGTTTGGTTCACTTTGTTGTTTAAATTATTGCCCAGTGCAAAGCTACCATGGAAGCCTGCCTGGGTAGGAGGAGTTATTGCCTCTGTATTATTTTATTTGGGGCAAATTTTAATTGAAATGATTTTAGTTAATAGTAATATTAAAGGTGTTTTTGGAGCTTCAAGTAGCATTGTTTTAGTCATGCTCTTTATTTTCTATGTCTCCTTTATTTTTTATTTTGTAGCAATGTTTATTAAAAATTATGCAGATTATATTGACCAACCCATTAAAGTCATTCAGTCAAACAATAAAGAGAAGAATCTTAAAGATGTTAGCTAACATCATCATCTATTAATACTTTCCGGATGGCTACAAATAAGATGATAAAAGATGTATAGCCTATAAAATAGGGGATAATATAATCAATCCAGCCCATTATCATCATGTATGCCATCATCAGCAATTGAAAACCTAAACCATAAAAGGAAACAATTGTCATAAACCAATTAGGAAAGCTTTTAACTTTATATGCAGAGCGATCAATTTTGTAGATTGTTTTGTCAAAAGGCCCATACAAAAACATATATATATTAAATAAAATGTTGACAGTTTTTTGTTTTTCACCCGGTAATGCTTTGGGTGCCTTTAATTCAAATATATAACTAGTAGTATCTCCACCTTCTGATTTGTGTCTTAAAATCACGTAATAATAATTATAAAGAGTTCCTTGAAGCTGGATACACAAAAAAGCAATTATGGTTACATACAGGGGTGAATTAGCTATATGTCCAATTGCAAAGATAAAACCTAAGTTAAGGATGCTGTCAAAAATTGAATCTAAATAACGACCAGTATAGGATGGAGTGTTTTTAAGCCGTGCCAGCTCTCCGTCCATAGCATCTAATATTGATTTTAATATTAAGAATAATGCGGCCCAATAATAAAGCTCATTTAAAATGTAGTATATCGCTATACAACCACAAATACCAAATATCATGGTTATATGTACAGGTGTTATACTTGTATTTTTAACTAAATGAGCTAGAAGTATGGCTGGTTGACGCCCATAGTCAGATACATCAATAAATTTTTCTTTTTTTATTAACTTAGGCATATGGTTTAGTGTAATTGGCGTGCCCAAAATCAGGTTTTATTCAAAAAAACGTATTTGGATCTATTTATAGTATAAATGGAAAACATTCCCTAAAGTTAAGCCAATTTTAACCTTAATTTTCAACTATAAACCGGCTAATGTTTATTTTGTTTAAAGTTTAAAAATAATACAAGTAATAGCGGGTTTATGATGGAAGTAACATGATTATTCATTTATAATTTTTTCTGTGACACACAAAATCTTATTACAAATAAAAGAATTGTTGCAATTTTATCATCGATTTAAAAATTTTAAGTTTTTTACCAAACCTTACATACATTAGTATAATTATATAAGAACTTTTTAACTAAATAAAAGTATTATGAAAAATTTACTAATATTATTTTTAACATTCATTTTTATTTCGAATGTAAATGGACAGGATATCTATGCTGAAACAGCAGATGGTTTAATTGATAAAGATTATGATACATTTGCCTTTTTGAATATGGGTGATGAATCTGATCGCATGGCTCAGCAAGAAAACAGAATGGGTCAAATGGATGATCAGAATAGAAATACCGGTGAAACAGGCCAAGACAGAAGAATGGGGCAAATGGATGATCAGGATAAAATGGATCATAAAGGCAATAAGGAAGAGAAGAGTTGGAGTAGTGGTCAACAGGATGAAAGGATAAAACAAGGAGATAAAACACAGGAATATTTTTCTGCGATACTTATTTATACTGACCCGGAATTTCCTGACTGGCAAACAAAGAGAACCGTAAAACATGCCATAAAGCACGAGTTAATAAGTGAGGGATATGAAATGGATGAAGAAAACCCTGATTTCCTGGTTTCTTATCTCGTGTTCAATAAAGATGGCAAACTCAAAGGTGATTTTGTAGAAGATGATGAAAACTTGGCAGCTACTACTATTGATACACCTGAGGAATTTGATGTAAGTGAAGGAACTTTATTAGTTTCTGTAATCGACAGAGAAACGGGCGAAACTGTATGGTCAGGCTTTAACGATGGGGCTTTTAAAGACAATCAAAATATTGAAGAAGCCGATGCAATAAGAGCCGTTTCTAATGTTTTAGATAGAATGTCTCTTGATGATTTTCCTACAAGGTAATAGATTAATAAGTCATAGCTAAATAATTTACAATCTGCAATGAATGGTGAGTATTACTCTCCATTCATTGCTTTTTTTATGGTTCAGATTAAAAAAGAAATTTAAAATAGAAAATTCAGATATTACATGCAGCTTCTGTGGCTCTAATTATTGTTGTTATGATAAATAAATTTATATATTAATTTAAAGTTAATAGCCAAAGCATACTACCCGGGAATAGCTTACTACTATTAAATTTTCCCCCATTAATAAAACCTTATAAATTCATTTTAGTATAATAATTAAGACTTAAAACTAAAAAAAATTATGAAAAAGTTACTAGGCTTATTTTTTATAGGATTATTCGTTTCTATAAGCGTAACAGCTCAGGAAATCTATTCAGAAGAAACAGATGGATTGATTGAGGGAGATTACGATAGTTTTAAAATTATGGATATGCAAAAAAGATCCCAAGCAGGATCTGTTGAAGCCGTAGTTATTGAAGGTGAGTATGTGCAGAGTTTATTAGTATATAATGATCCTAATTTCCCAACTTCGGAAATAAAAAGTGCAATAGGTCATGCTATTAAGCATGAGTTAATAAATCAAGATTACGAAATGGCTGAGGATAAGCCCGACTTATTATTTACTTATTTAGTTTATGGTAAAGAGGGTAGGCTAACTGGCGAATTCAGTGATCCTAATTATCCAGGTATCGATGAAGGTACTGATAGGAATAATACCTATGAAATGAAAAAAGGTAGTCTTTTGATATCTGCAATAGATGTTGAAACCGGAGAAACAGTTTGGTCAGGTTTTAGTAATGGGGCCTTTTCCGGAATGGAAACTATTAAGGAAGAAGATGTGATCAGAACTGTTACTGATATTTTAGAAACACTTACAATTGATTAAAAAATTATTAATTTCCACTATAGCACTTTCAAATTTTTTTGAAAAGAAAAAACCAAGAACCGCTAAAGTTAATATTAAAAAAGAAGAAATAAAAAAAACAGGAATATTTATATGTTTTT
>JBEPWY010000340.1:0-4126 GCA_041642185.1 Marivirga sp. | reverse complement strand
CCTTTTTACTCAAACCAAAAACTTCTTTAATTTTTTCAGGGTCCGATTTGTCATGATAAGGCATATAACCTTCATTTTCAGCTAATAAAGTAAGTATTTCTTTTTGCTTTTCTTCTTTTTCAATAAACCATTGTACATCAATTTTTCCGTCTGCACGCAAAGATTTGATTTTCCCCTTGCTTTCCATTCCTATATCCAGGGGTTCAAAAACAGTATTTTGGTAGATCAAACCTTTATATTTCTGGTCAATCACCACTTCATATCCCAATTCTGTAATACGGTATACCATTAAATCCACAATTTGGCCTTCTTTCAGATCGCCCTGCCCACTTTCCAGAAAAGTATCAATATGCATTGAGGCTACAACTCTTTCTGTTTTTGGGTCAATCGTAACATAAGCTACTATCCAGTCGCCTACTTCCAAATCATCAGTTTGTTCTGAGTAAGGAATCATTAAATCCTTTTCCAGCCCCCAATCAATAAAAGAACCGACAGTGGTTATTTGCTTCACTTCAAAAAAGCCCATTTCATTTACTTCCGCCACAGGCTTCAGCGTAGTGGCAATCCATCTTTGCCCAGAATCTTTATAAATGAACACATCTATTTCCTTATCGGTCTCTGCCGGCATTTGGGCAGTACCTTCAGCATTTAGATACTCCTTGGGCACATATTTATTGGGCAATAAAACATCCTGATCACCATCGCTCAAGTATAAACCTTGTGGTGAATCACGGACAATTTTAAGCTTATTCCATTTTCCTAACTGTAACATACCGCAAGTTAAGCTTGTTTTTCTGAAAAAAGAAGACTGAAGGCTTCAGGATTTCATTTTAGTAAGTTTTTAAGTAAGAACTGAGATGTTGGAATACTGAAACTTTTTTATTAAAATTCGTTGTTAAAAGAAAACTAAATGAGAACGCTAATTCTTTATTCGTTGATTGCAATAGGATTCACATTTCAGTCGTGCTCTCAGGATGATCCAAACCTCGACCTTGATCTCAATCCTGCCCCCTTAGCACTAAGCCCTCAAGCACCCGAAGTAATCGGAAGTAATAATGCTTTTGGTATGGAACTTTTCGGAAAGGTTTCTGAAGCGCATCAAGGCAATCTATTGATTTCTCCTCTCTGTGCATCAGCAGTACTTACTATGCTACTAAATGGCTGCGAAGGAGAGACTTATAGCCAATTAAAAAATACTCTCGCGTATCCAGAAGATATGGATCTTCAAGATATTAACGAGACCTATATGATGCTAGTCAAACAGCTTTTGGAGGTGGACCCAAAGGTTACAATGTCATTGGCAAATGCTGCATTCTACCGTGAGCAATTTAATGTAAAACAACCTTTTAAAGATATATTAATACAAGATTTTTTGGCTAATATTCAGGCCTTGAACTTCCAAGAACCAGCTGCACTTAATACTATCAATCAGTGGGCTAGCAACAATACAAATGGCAAAATTACTGAAGTTTTGAATGAGATTAGCAGTGATGCAGTCATGTTTTTGATGAATGCATTGTATTTTAAGGGAGATTGGACTTATCAATTTGATAAGAATGAAACTGTTAAATCCTCCTTTAACACCGAGGATGGCAACCAAATTCAAGTAGATATGATGAAGGGAGCAATTGGTTCCAAAAGAACTAATTATAATGGTGCTACCATCATTGAACTCCCCTATGGCAGAACCAATTTTAGTATGGTGGTTATGCTTCCCAATACTAACCTTGACCAATTTATTGGTGATTTAGATGGGTCAGGATGGAATTCAATAACCACATCATTAGATGATCAAAATGAGTGGTCTGAAATTGATGTCCTGATGCCTAAATTTAAATTTTCAAATGAGAAATATCTCAATGACCAATTACAGAGCATGGGAATGATTGATGCCTTCTCCTATATCGATGCTGATTTATCAGGTATAGCTGATGATAATATTTTTGTTTCTTTTGTTAAACAAAATACCTTTGTAGAAGTAAATGAAGAAGGCACAGAGGCAGCTGCTGTAACTAGTGTGGGTATAACAGTTACCAGTTTGGCACATAATTTTAATATAAACAAACCTTTTATTTTTGTCATCCGTGAACGCACGTCAAATACATTGATTTTTATAGGAAAAGTGATGAATCCTTTAGAAAAGTAGATATATAACTCACAATAATTTAAAAAACTTGTTTCATCCGAACGGTTTTCCCAAAATCAATTTGTTTTAAACCCAGACATTCAGTTTCATTACAAAATTCTAACTGAGAAGAAATTTTATAGATTAGGCCAATATTAGCAGCATAAACTTCAATTCTTTTATCAAATGTAATTACTGAGTCCTGATTATCTTCCTGGATAACCTGGAGTGTACTGACATAGGTTGAATCTTCTAATTCATAGGGCTGAAAAACCTTGTAAAGGAAGTAATCATCTGATTCTGCTTCAGAAGGAGTACCATTCCACTGCAATGTCTCCTTTACCGGAAAACTAAGTTTTACTTCATGCTCATTTCCAATTCTCTGGGTGGCAATTTGAGGACTTCGTGTTTGTTCAATTGTAGTGAATATTTCTTTAGTACCATTTGCAAAAATTTTATACCTATAGCCTTGTAAAGTAATTTTATTGTCATTTTTTGTAGAGTCAATCCATTCGTCCTGAAGATGGTAATATGCGGTGTCAACAGTTCCATCATTTCTGTAATTAATTTCTTCCACTTCAAAAACAGGTGAATCATTCAATGAAAGTGGGAAAAACTGAAAGCCCAACCTTTCAGGGTCGGGCTCCACAGTAGTATTTTCACAAGCCCAAAGGACTGTCAGGAAACTAAATAGAATGAGATAATTTCTCTTTTTCATCTTTTTGTCTGAATGCTGATTGAATCCATCCGCCGCCTACAACATCATCACCTTCATAAAATACAGCAGCCTGCCCCGGTGCAATGGCTGAAACTCCTGCTCCGAAGAAAACTTTCATGGTATCTCCTACCTGCTCAATTACAGCAGGCGCGCCATCATCATTATATCGCACTTTTGTAACAGTATCCAATCGCCCATCAAGTTGAGTGTATTTGCTCATGACCAATTGTTTAACGTACATTCCATTACGTTCTAACTCATCGAAGGTACCTAATACAACTCTATTTTTATCTTTTTGTATTTCAGTCACATACACAGGATAACCTAAGGCTATACCAAGTCCTTTTCTTTGGCCAACAGTATAGAAAGGATATCCTTCATGTTTTCCGACAACAGTGCCATCTTCCAATACAAATTCTCCTCCTGCTACCTTTTCTGCAAGGCCTTCAACCCTCCTTTTAAGGAAGCCTCTGTAATCATTATCGGGTACAAAGCAAATCTCATAAGATTCTGATTTGTTCACCAATTCGTAAAAACCTTTATCTTTGGCCATTTTACGAATTTCAGGTTTAGTTAAATCACCTAAAGGTAAAATTGTTCTGCTTAAACTCTCTTGAGATACTCCCCAAAGGGCATAAGATTGATCTTTATTTAAATCTTTACCACGCGATATAATGTATCTGCCATTTTCATGCCTCACCTTCGCATAATGTCCAGTAGCAATATAATCACAGCCTAATTTATCGGCTCTACGCAGTAATGAATCCCATTTGATATGAGTATTACATAAAACACAAGGGTTGGGTGTTCTGCCCGCCAGATATTCATCTGTAAAGTGATTGATGACATAATCGCCAAATTCTTCGCGGATATCTAATATATAATGTGGGAAACCTAAATTAACGGCTAAGTTTCGCGCATCGTTAATGGAGTCCAGACTGCAACAGCCCGTTTCTTTTTTGGAACTGCCTGATGAGGCATAGTCCCATGTTTTCATAGTCATTCCTATGACTTCATAGCCTTGTTCATGTAACAAAACTGCTGCCAATGAGCTATCGATACCACCGCTCATTGCTACTAATACTCTTCCTTTTTTTGTCATTACTCACGGTTTCACAGGATTCACAGTCCTGCTTGGGTGAAACATTTATTTGAAATATGCTAACAATGTAGTTTAGCATAAAGTGCAAAGTTAAGGAAGATTTGTTTAAAGATATCGCGATTTACTATTTAATAATTATACAAAAAAAATAGTACAGCTTTTTGAAAAACTGTACATTTTT
>JBEPWY010000339.1:0-4127 GCA_041642185.1 Marivirga sp. | reverse complement strand
AGTTCAGGAATTGTACTTTTAAAGGAAAGGAAGAGCGGGAAAATCAAATGAAAAGTATTGCCCCACCAAAAAACCAATATCACACTACCTAATAGTTCAAATCCTCATCTATTTTTCATGAGGAGCCGTCATAACCCTTAACGAAAAAAGTTTGTGGAGTCACAAACTTTGACGTTTAGGGCTATTTGGTGAACTAACCGGTATAAATTTAACTTTTACCTCCCTTTTTCTTCATAAATTACCTGAAGGGCTGTTTGTCCAACGGCTTTTAGGGTTTCCTGAGAAATAATGTCCATATCATCATTATGTGTGTGGTGGTAAGCAGGGAAAAAATTATTAGAAAGCGGATCGTAAGGTATAATGTCTATCATCGGAATTTTAGCATATTTATTAACAAAAAAATGGTCATCGGTGATAGGATCCACTTCACCAGGAAAGAAAAAATTGCCATAACCAATTCTCTCCGCTGCATTCCACACCTTATTGACTATGCCGGGGGCATATTTCATGCTATATCCTTCCTTATGAAATTGAGCATTCTCTGCTCCTACCATATCGAATAATATGCCATAGTAAGCCGAATAGTTCGGTATATGCTTGTTTTTTGACCAATATTGTGAACCCAGGCACCACCATGATTCCGCTCCGGACACATTTTCGCCTTGTGGTGGGCCATTGTCCTCTCCATCGAAGAAGATGATATCTATACCTACTTCAGGTTTAATATCTGATTGCTGAATAGTTCTTATTATTTCTAAAATAACCGCTACACCACTGGCTCCATCGTTGGCCCCATCAATGGGTTCATTGGTTCGTTCAGTGTCTTTATCAGCCATTTTTCTAGAATCCCAATGTGCCCCTAATAAAACCCTTCTTTTATTTTCCGGTAAAATAGATCCTATAATGTTGGTTAAATTCCAAATCTCTCCCTCATAGGTCTCTGCCTCAAATTTTTGTCTTGTAACACTGGCGCCCATTTCTTCCAGTTGCCTCACTAAATATTCTTCCGTTTTCTTATGCGGTTCAGTACCGGGAACGCGGGGACCAAAAGCTACTTGCTCAGCAACAAATTGGTACGCCTGCTCCTGATTAAACGCCGGAACAGGAATGTCTTTTTTCTTTTCTTCCTCCACCTTTTCTTCTTTTGAACCCGGTGTGCAGGCAAAAATTAGTAAGAACAATAAAGGGGCTATTAATAAACTTTTCATGAAAGATAGATGTTAGTTTTTGTTGTAAACGAGATATAATATTCTAATTTTAATAAAAATAATGCCAATAAGATAAAAACGCATTGTTTTTAAAGAGTTAAATTAACTGTATTTTCATGTACTTTTTTTCAATTTATCTCTCTTTTATAATTATTTGTCTACAGAAGCTTTAAAAGCTTACAGCTTATTTAAACCCTGCTGATTATTTAATCCTACTATATTATCTGTTCAAATATAATTTATGCTGATCTATCGATTTATTTTGCCTCAGCAAACTTATTAGGTCAATACGTAATATTTACGCTTAAAGGCTTTTTTTAGCACCGCTTACCTACCTAACTTTACAATATAAATAAAGCAATTATGAAAAAGACAACAAAACTATTCGCAGCATTCGCAGGATTAATTTTATTTGCTTCAGCTTGTGCACAAAGAACATGTCCTACTTATGCTGATGTTGATACTACTCAGGATAAAACAATAGAAGCTACAGTTTAATTTATTGTAGCTTCTGTTTTTACCTTTAGTCTTCAAAGTGATATAAAAATATCAATGAAGCCGAGTAGGCGGGTTTTTTCTCGCCTTTAACATCCATTACAATGTCGATCTGGGCCTTACACACTCCCCTTAGGTTAACAATAGAATGAAGTTTAGCAGATAATCTTACTGAAGAGCCCACCTTCACAGCATTATTGAATTTTAACCTCTCAATACCATAATTAATCATCATTTTCAGATTAGAAACTTCAGCAATTTGCTTCCATAAATATGGGGCAAGCGATAAAGTTAAATATCCATGTGCTATGGTATGCCCAAAAGGACTTTCAGCTGCTTTTTCAGGGTCTAAATGTATCCATTGATGATCAAGTGTAGCATCCGCAAAGAGATTGACCTGTTCCTGATCAATAGTGTGCCAGTCGGAAACACCTAACTCCTGGCCATCATAGGCTTTAAATTCTTCAAAACTGCCGATTTTGATTGGTTCCATATATTAAGGTTTTTTAAAATGAAACTGCAATATAAAGCCAATTTTGAACTTTACTCAATAGAAAACACAATGTTTAGCTCTGCTTCCAGTTTGATGTTTTTAAATGCTACATCACTAGCCATATTTCCGCTTTCATCTGCCATGGCCATAGAACGCATATTTTCCTGGTTTTTATAATAATAAACCGGCTGATAGCCTTCTGTATTTTCCTGTATTTCAATTACTTTCCCAAGTTTTTCCCCTAAAGGAGCTAAAAGTGCCTCAGCTTTAGTTTTCGCGTTTTTTACTGCTTCCACTTGCAGTTCCTGGTTCAGTTCATGAATTCGTGAGTGTGTATATTCAGTAACACGCGCATATTCTATACCTTTTGGATCAAGCTGGCTCAAAATCTGGTTCAAATATTTTCCATCGCTCAGCTTCAGCTGAAACTGCTTTCTGGCCATAAAATCTTTATTCTGTTCTTTTTTCTGCCAGTTATAGTTATAGCCATAAACGTTTTCTACCGTTAGGTTATCTTTAGCAATGCCTGCTTTCTTAACAGCCGCAACTAGCTGGTTTTCTAGTTCGGATATGGTAAATTTACTCCCTGATTTAGTGGCGTACTCTTTTAGTGAAATGGTGAAATAGATAATATCGGGTGCTATTTCCTTTTCTGCCTTTCCTGTTACTGATACACTTCTGATGGTTTTGTCACTTTCCTTTTTCTGTGCTTTCAACTGGGGGTAAGCAAAAATAAGTGCAAGAAATAAGATACTGAGTTTGAAAAATATGTTTTTCATAATGAATTAGATTTGTTTTAATTGAACAGAATCAAATCTTATGCCGAACTTGGTTATAATAAACCTGTTAGTCTATAAAAATCATACATGCTTACTCTAAAGGCTTCCATTTGATCAGGATATGCAAATAACTTAACCCTTTCTTCTCCTTTAGGTTGCCAATAAAGCAAATGTTCCGCTGCTATATGATTATAAATTTCTGTCAGAAACTCCAGTTCCGATTGCCTGCTTAATTCAGTTAAGGTGATTTTTCCATCCTCCTGCCCCTCTCCTTTCCATAATATAGTTAAAAGCTCCTTACTGATTTCATCCGGGAGCTCTAAGATAGCATAAGCTTTACTAGCTTTCCAGTTTACTACCAAAGCTATATTGAAATAAAACCGCCTTTTATCTTGTTCAAAATCTTCATACCGGTAAATGCGCCAGCCTGACCCTTCCATTACTTCCAGGTTGTACTTAGCCTGTCGCATATTCCTGAAAAAGATATAAGCATCATCTCGGTAGTTAAAAGTGAGTTTATCTTTATTTATTTTTTTACTTGTGCTGCCGGAGCAGGCATAAAGGCAAATAAAAAATACAGAAAGTAAAATTTTCTTCATGCCCTATAAACAAGCAATAAAGGGTAAGGGTTTTTCGGCTCAGAAAACACAAGATGAAAATTAAATAAATTATATGTTTAACCTATGTTTTAAGAGATAAAGTATACTAATTAAAGCGGTCAATTTTTAAAGGTATAATTTTTCGATTGAGTAAAAAACCCGCCAAAATATTATGGTGCCTTTTAAATCAACTCTCTGTCTAGTCCTGATTTTGTGTGTGATAATAAATCTCCAGTCTTCTTCCCTTATTATCAATCAAACATAATTCCAACACGATAGTAGAACATGATGAGGTAAAAAGAGTTGCCCGTTTTAAGTAAGCACTTTTTTACTAACTGCCCAAATGATCCGCCGTCTCTTTTATCAAAACCCAAGCCCTTTCCACATGCCCCTTTGTTAGATCCGGATGGCCACCCACCCAACGCAATGTGTATTTTCCATTCAGTTTGGTATGGGTCATAAAGATTTTACCTGATGCATTGATGTTCGTTAACAATTTTTCGTTAAATGCATTCAGCTCCTCCTCATTCATTTTACCATCATTATAGCGGAA
>JBEPWY010000338.1:0-4143 GCA_041642185.1 Marivirga sp. | reverse complement strand
AACTGGCACAATCTATTTATGATCAAACTCAGAAAAAATACAATGAGGGAGTAGGAAGCAATACTGAATTGTTGGATGCGGAAATAGCATCCAAGGAAGCGCAAACGAATTATTATAATTCTTTGTATGAGGCCATTATATCAAAAATAGAATTAGAAAAAGCATTAGGGATACTTTACAAATAAGAAATAATTACAATAAAATGACTATAAAAAATACAATTTACGCACTTATTCTTCTTGCAATTTTAAGTGCCTGTGAGGCAGAAAAAGATACTGAAAAGCTAAAGGCAGAACTTGAGGAACTCAAAGGTGAGGTACAGGAAAAGAATGCTGAAATTACTGAAATAGAGAAAAAGTTAGCTGCAAAAGACCCGAAATTTGCAGATCAGATGGATAAATCTGTTTTGATAAGAACAACAGAAGTAGATAAAGAGCCTTTTCAGCACAAAATACAGGTTCAAGGAGAGGTCGCTTCACGCAAAAACATTGATATGAGTGCCGAGACTATGGGTAGAGTGACTCAGATTACTGTTGAAGCAGGTGATATGGTGAAAAGAGGACAGACTTTAATTCGATTGGACGCCTCAACTCAGCGTAATACCTTAAAGGAATTACAAACTTCTTTGGAACTGGCAACTAATATTTTTCAAAAACAGAAAAGGCTTTGGGAACAAGAAATTGGTACAGAAGTACAGTATTTGGAGGCTAAAAACCGAAAGGAAGCTTTAGAAGGCCAAATTGAAACTGTAAAGTCACAATTGGAGATGGCGACCATTAGGGCGCCTTTTAATGGTAGAGTAAATAATGTGAACGTAAGAGTTGGTGAATATGCTCAACCTGGTGTGCCCATACTATCCCTAGTAAGCAATGAAGAAATGTACTTACGTGCAGATGTATCTGAAGATTACATTAATGCCTTTGAAACCGGCGATCCGGTTGAGGTATATTTACCCTCTATAAATGAAAAATTTATTTCAAAAGTTAGCGCAGTAAGCTATGTTATTAATCCTGCCAACAGAACTTTTCAACTGGATGTGAAACTAACAGATTATCGTGACCAGGTAAAACCCAATCAATTTGCCAGAATGGATTTGGTGGATTATGAAAAAGAAGAAGCAATTGTGATAAACTCCGCTATAATTCAGCAGGATAACATGGGCGATTTTGTTTTTGTAGTTGATACCAAAGAGGGCTCTAAAGTAGCTAGAAAAGTGCAGGTTAAAAGGGGGAAGACCTATAATGGCAGAACTGAAATATTAGAAGGTTTATCTACTGATGATGTGATTATTTCCGAAGGCTATAGAGATGCTGTTGATGGAATTACTGTAAAAATAGCAAAATAAACCGCTGATTAAGCGCAATTTTTATGAGTGAGCAAAAGAAAAAGAAATTAGAGAAAGAGTTTGGATTAACCTCCTTGTCAGTAAATAACAGAACTACTGTTTATGTCCTGACTTTCATTATAGTTATAGTTGGTATCTTTTCATATATTAATTTACCCAAAGAAAATTTCCCTGAAATAGCACAACCCACTATTTATGTAGGAACCGTGCATCCCGGTAATTCACCGGCTGATATGGAAAAATTAATTACTCGTCCTTTAGAGAAAGAAATTAATACGATTTCGGATGTAGACAATATTAAATCTACTTCAGTGCAGGATTTTTCTACCATCATTGTAGAGTTTACTACTGATACGGATGTGCAAAAGGCTTTACAGGAAGTAAAAGATGCTGTTGATAAGGCTAGATCTGAATTACCGACTGATCTAAACGAGGAGCCCAATGTTTTTGAACTTAATGTTTCTGAGTTTCCAATTCTCAATATCAATTTATCAGGTAATTACAGCTTAGAAACATTGAATAATTATGCTGAATATCTGGAAGAGGAGATTGAGAAATTTCCAGAAATGTCTAAAGCTGAAATTAGAGGTGTAGATGAGAAAGAGGTTCAAATTAAGGTTGATCCTTATAAAATGGAAGCCCGTGAAGTAAGTTTTTCTGACATAGAAAATGCTGTTCAGGCTGAAAATATGACCATGTCAGGTGGTAATATTAAAATGGGTGAAATCAGAAGAACTGTATCCATTTCAGGTGAATATGATGATCCTAAAGAACTGGAAGATTTAATCATAAAAAACGAGAATGCCAGCATTGTTTATTTAAAGGATATAGCCGAAGTAGATTTTGATTATAAAGAAAAATCCAGCTATGCCAGATTGAATAACAAAGCAGTGGTAATGGTTGATGCCGTGAAAAGAAGCGGGGAGAATTTATTACTATTAACTGACAAAATTTATGAAGTAGTTGACAAGGCCAAGAAAGAAGTTTTTCCTGACGGTTTGGAGGTAGTGATCACTAATGATCAGTCCCAGCAGACACGTGATCAGGTGAGTAGCCTGGAAAATAACATTATTTCTGGAGTAATTCTGGTAGTTTTAGTATTGCTTTTCTTCTTAGGAAGTAGAAATGCGCTCTTTGTTGGGGTAGCTATTCCAATGTCCATGTTTATGGCATTTATGATATTAGGCGCCCTGGGTATCACTATTAACATGATTGTGCTCTTTTCTTTAATCATGGCATTAGGTATGCTGGTAGATAATGGTATAGTGGTAGTGGAAAACGTATACCGTTTAATGGAGGAAGGTTATAATCCTATCCAGGCTACTAAAATAGGAGTAGGAGAAATAGCCTTACCTATTATATCCTCAACAGCTACTACTTTGGCAGCTTTTCTACCTTTGGCATTTTGGCCAGGCCTAATTGGTGAATTTATGAAGTATTTGCCTATAACATTAATAATTACTTTAGGTTCCTCTTTGTTTGTAGCTTTGGTTATTAACCCGGTTTTCATTGCATCATTTATGAGATTAGATGAAAACAATAAACGGAACAATAAGAAAATATTGATGGCAGCCGGTATAACTATCGGTCTGGGGATCGTATTTATTCTTTTTAAAGTTTATGTAATAGGAAATTTGCTGATATTATTTGGCTTACTTGGTTTGTTAAATACATATGTATTAATGCCTGCATCAAGAAGTTTTCAGAGATCGTTTTTACCCGCACTTGAAAGACTTTATTCCCGTACATTAGGCTTTGCAGTTCGTGGATACAATCCTTATTTTTTCCTTGGAGGTACAGTTGTTACATTGGCCGGTTCATTATTACTTTTATATGTTTTTACACCTAACGTGTTGTTTTTTCCGGAAAATGAACCA
Organism: Marivirga sp.; assembly: GCA_041642185.1. GTDB lineage: Bacteria > Bacteroidota > Bacteroidia > Cytophagales > Cyclobacteriaceae > Marivirga. The sequence goes on along the minus strand of JBEPWY010000338.1, from coordinate 921 downwards.
AAATATGTCAACGTTTTTATAGAATTCCCTGTAGGAACGGACGTGGAACATACCAACGAGTTCTCCAAAAAAATAGAAAAGCAGGTAAGCCAGGTAATTGAACCGTATCAGGATATTGTTGAGTCGGTAGTAACCAGTATAGGGAAGGGGGCCAGTGATCCTGGAGACCCTACAGCTATAGGTCAATCTGAGACCCCCAACAAAGGGCGAATTACAGTCAATTTTGTAGAGTTCAAATATCGAGATGGTGTATCGACTTCTACAGTAATGAATAAAATTAGAGATGCGGTACGTGACTACCCGGGCGTATCAATTACGGTGGATAAAGATGCAGCTGGCCCCCCTACCGGTAAACCTATCAATATTGAGATTACTGGAGATGATTTTGATAAATTGATTAATATAACCGAAAGGTTAACTGTATACATTAATCAGCTAAATATTTCAGGTATAGAAAAACTGCAGAATGACCTTGAGACAGGAAAGCCTGAATTAAAGGTTAACATAAACAGGGAAAAAGCCAGAAGATTTGGGTTAAGTACTTATACCATTGCTAATGAAATCAGAACAGGGTTGTTTGGCAAGGAAATTTCAACCTACAAAGAAGGCGAAGACGATTATGAAATTCAGTTGCGATATACTGATGAGTACCGTTATGATGTAGATGCATTGATTAATAAAAAAATCACCTACAGAGATGCTGCAACTGGCAAAATAAATCAGGTGCCTATAAGTGCTGTAGCAGATGTGGCTTATACAAGTACTTATGGTTCTATCAACAGGAAGGATCTTAACAGAGTGGTAACGGTTTATTCTAATGTGCTGGACGGTTATAATGCCACCAACATTAATGAACAAATTGAAATAGCTTTAGATGATTTCGATATTCCATCAGGATATACCGTAAAGTTAACAGGTGAG
>JBEPWY010000337.1:0-4146 GCA_041642185.1 Marivirga sp. | reverse complement strand
CCTATTTTTTATTCGGGCTAAACGAGTGGTGGAAAATAATGCCCGAACCCAGTAACACCTCCCGCGATGATTACATGCTGGCTTATATGGATACTGCTCTCTTTTATGCAGAGCACCTATATGAACTAGACAATAAAAACATTGAAGCGGCATTCTTTCTTTCAGCCATACATGCTTTTAAAAGCCGTTTATATGCGGAAAGAGGCGACTGGACAAAAGGTACTTTTTCCGCTAAAGATGCTTTAAAATACATGGATATCAGCAAAGGACAAAAAAACCTGAGCCCGGAATTTCTTTTTGGCGAAGGTTTGTTTAATTATTACGTAGAGTGGATTCCTGAAAATTACTCGATTTTAAAACCGGTATTACGTTTTTTTGACTCTGGCGACAAAGAAACAGGTATACAGCAACTGACCACCGTTTCTCGTATGGCGTTTTATACCCGTACCGAAGCCCAATATTTTTTGATGAGAATACTGGCAGATGAAGGAGAGCCCTATAAAGCTCTTCAGCTTTCTGAATATTTGCACCAGACTTTCCCTAAAAACGCATATTTCCATCGATATTACGCTCGAATACTGTATACTACAGGCCGGTTTGAAGGTGCAGAAGAGGAGTGCCTGGAAATAATTGCCAATATAGATAGCTCTATGGCAGGCTATGGAGGCACATCCGGACGTTACGCAGGCTTTTTTCTGGGGCAGGTCTATCAAAGGCATCAGCAATTTGATACATCAAAACTGTATTATCAACGTGCTGTTGAATTCTCAGAAAGTATAGATGAAGAGGAAGCCGGCTATTATTTGTTAAGCTTATTTCAGTTGGGCATACTAGCTGAAAAAGAAGGAGATACAAAGCTGGCTAAAGAATATTATAAAAAAGCTAAAAAGAAGGCCAAACGGGGAGAAACTGTTCATAAAAATGCAAAAGTTAAGCTGAAAGAGTTGTAATTTTAGGTATAATGAGCTTAATAGACTTCATAATAACTCCCATCGCCTTTTTGGTGATCATGCTGTTGGCTCATGTCATACGGAAAACCACTTCTGATTCAGAAACAAAAAAATTCTTTTATCCCGCTTTATTACTGAAAATGATCGGGGCTGTGGGAGTAGGTCTGGTTTATCAATTTTACTATGGAGGTGGAGATACATTTACCTATTTCACACATGGTGCAGCCCATATCTTCAATGCATTTCAGGATGATTTTTCATTGGGGATGAAATTGCTTACCTCCAATGGCGAATTTGACACTGAAACTTATAAATATGCTTCAAAAATTTGGATGTATCGGGATCCAAGCTCTTTTTTCATTGTTCGCATTGCCGCTATTTTTGGGCTTCTAACCTTCAACGCATATAGTGCCGTTGCCTTATTATTTGCCTTTTTCTCTTTTTGGGGGTTGTGGCTGATGTTCCTCTCTTTTTATAAAATTTATCCAGAATTAAAATGGCCTTTTGCTATTGCTATCTTCTTTATTCCCACTGTTTTCTTTTGGGGTTCCGGTATTTTGAAGGATACAGTTACATTAGGTGCTGTTGGCTTTTTAGTATATGCTTTTATGCAAGTGTTTTTTGAAAGAAGAAATATTGTTTTTAACAGCCTTATCATACTCCTTACAGTTTATATCATCTACTCTGTAAAGCTTTATATACTGCTTAGCCTAGCCCCTACCTTAATTTTCTGGTTTTTCATTTACAAAATCGGCAGAATACCTTCTTTAGTCGCCAAAATTTTAATAGCTCCTTTTCTTTTAGCCATAGGGCTGTTTCTAAGTTATTTTGTGGCCCTAAAAGCTGGAGAGGACAATAATCGTTATGCATTGGACAAGCTGGCCGAAACAGCACAGGTAACGGCCTATGACATTCGCTATATGACCGGAAAAGATGCAGGCTCAGGTTATTCACTCGGAGAGCTGGACGGAAGCTTTGGCAGTATGGTTAAACTGGCACCTCAGGCTGTTAACGTAGCATTATTTCGCCCATACATATGGGAAGTAAGTAACCCGCTCATGTTGCTTTCTGCCATAGAGGCACTTATTCTTTTGGTTTTATTTATAAGGGTGTTTTGGAGAAATAAACTGACGCACATAATTAGCAGTATACGTACTCCCATTATCCTGTTTTGTCTATTATTTACAGTCATTTTCGCTTTCGGCGTAGGAATTTCCACTTATAACTTTGGTACACTTTCCAGGTATCGTATTGTTATGGTACCATTTTTTGTAATGGCGCTTTTTTTAATTGACTTCCATGCCTCCGCTAAAAGAAATGCCTTGGAAGAATAACTGTGTTGCGATTTATATCTGAAAATGTGAAAAAACCAATTGCAGGTCGTAAATTTGACCTTTAAATAAATACTGAATCGAGTGGCATACAATTATTTAACAGAATCAGCGATCCAACAATTTATATCCGCAGCTTTAAAGGAGGACATTCAGGATGGGGATCATTCTTCACTGGCATCTATTCCTGCCGATAAAAAAAGCACTGCTCAATTAATTATTAAGGGAGATGGCATCTTGGCTGGTATTGAAATGGCCGAACATATCTTCAATAAAGTAGACAGCACTCTTGCGCTTGATATTTTTAAAAAAGATGGTGATAAAGTAAAATCTGGCGATATCGGTTTAAAAGTTAGCGGCTCCGCCATTTCAATTTTGAGTTCAGAAAGACTGGTGCTTAATTGTTTGCAAAGAATGAGCGGTATAGCAACTTATACTCATCGTTTAAGCAACATGATTGCCCATACCCATACAAAATTACTAGACACACGTAAAACCACGCCTAATTTCCGCATAGCAGAGAAATGGGCCGTTGCCATTGGAGGCGGCAAAAATCACCGTTATGGTTTGTTCGATATGATTATGCTAAAGGACAATCATAATGACTTTGCCGGTGGCATCAGTCAAGCGATAAAGGCTACAAAAGCTTATCTGAAAGAAAAATCCCTTGATTTAAGAATTGAAGTGGAAACAAGGAATTTAAATGAGGTGGAGGAAGTTTTAAATTCAGGAGGCGTGGATGTTATTATGCTTGACAATATGAGCAATGAAATGATGACAAAAGCAGTTGGAATGATAGCCGGAAAGTGCGAAACTGAGGCCTCAGGTGGTATTACAGAAGAAACTATAATTGGCATTGCAGAAACCGGAGTAGATTATATTTCGGTGGGCGCGCTTACCCATTCTTATAAAAGTTTAGATATCAGTTTGAAGGCGGTTTCCTGATACCATAAAAATCGAATATATTTGCAGTCCGATTGGGATGGTTCAAAAAATCGTTCAATCTATTTAACATAAAATCAATAATCAGTAATGCTTGTAAAAACAAAAAAATATAAGCTGGATAACAGCACTTACATTAAAACAGGATTAAAAAACATTATTAAAGAACAGTGGTGGGTAGGCTTAATCGTATTGGCTTTATGCAGCGGTTACTTCTTTGCTCCCAGCGCCTGGTGGTTTATAGGTACGGGAATTGCTTTATTACTTTATTTTCTATTCTGGCTTATCCAGTTTGCAGGAGTTACTCAGTTGGAGCAATATAAAATACTATTTGAAAAGCTATCATATGAGATTAGCTCGCAGCAGATTCTAATTAAACTAAACAGCAAGCAAGGCATGCCTGTTAAGTGGGATCAGATTAAATCTGCCAAAATGGGTAAGAAAGCCTTTATTTTTGTTTTGTCTAAGGCTCAGTTTATTTACCTGCCTTATAAGATATTCAACACAGAAAATGAAAGAAAATTTGTGGAGACTATTCTTAAAAGAAAGAATTTGTTAAAGGCGCAAGCGGCCCCGGCCCCTAAGGCGTAATAGGTTTTTTTATTATCGGGGTATATATAATTGCGCTTAAAAGCTCTACAGACTGACACGGATTAACCAATTTTATGTCATGTTTGTGGAGCTTTTTTTTATGTAGAATATTTTCTGCTAGTGACAACAAGCTTTTCAGAATTCAGCATCATGACCACCCGATTTGTGTCTCAAAGGAGCAGGAAAAAGCCTGAAAACCATAAAGATTTGCGTTTGAATACAATAAGCATGTCATAGGCCTCTCTCGGATATAATTAAGTGAGTGATTTTCAGTTTCTTAACTCTTGTTAAGGAGAATTTAAAACCCCAAAATCTGCCAAATAAGGCATTTT